>JABDKO010000240.1 GCA_013002165.1 Rhodothermales bacterium
TCCCGTATTCGCCAGACCGCCGTCTTCGATCCGGTTGGAGTGTTCGGCAGGCTGTACTGGTACGGAATATGGCCGCTCCACCAGGTCTTTTTTGGAGGCATGTTGAGGTCGATCGCTCGAGAAGCTGAAAAAAGATCGGATCGATAATAGTTCGGGATATTTGCTAATAACGGACGACGTGTGAGAGCCGAATGGACGATCGTCAGTGTCAAGCGGCTCACCGACATAATGTTTGTCACGTTTAGCTTCAAATACAAAATGTAATCCGCAGTTCGATCGCGAATCGAAGACGGGTTTTGCGATTTCGGTGATCCCTACCCCTACATCGTAGTTTCTTTTTCTCCTACAACAATTTCCTACAATTATGTGTGACTGAGCAATAGACTTCGCGTACAATATGATGTGATATCTATATATGCGGAGGTGCTTGTCATGCTACAGATTCGAAAAATCCTGCTTGCAACCGACCTGACCCGCAGCGCGAGCAGCGCAGCGAAAGCAGCTGTCCGTCTGGCAAACGTTACAGGTTCGGAGTTGCATATTCTTTTCGCAGAAGTCCTTCACGGTGACGTTATCCGCGTCCCTGCAGGAGCGACTACACCCAATTCGATATCTGCGCAGGAGTATGTTCTTGACCAACTTCATGATGAGTTGTCTACGCTTGAAGGCGCACCCGTGGTAGTTATCGAGCGAGGAGTTGCTCCAGCCCCGGTTCTCCTGGATTACGCGCAAACTATTGACGCGGACCTTATTGTAGCCGGAACGCACGGAAGGAGGGGAGCACGCCATCTGGTTCTCGGTAGTGTAGCCGAAGAACTTGTCCGGTTGTCCGATTGCCCGGTCCTGACCGTGAACTTCGATGGCAGACTTGAGTCCGACGGCGAGCTAGCTGTTGCTGTCCCGGTCGATTTTTCAGAGCATTCCAGATTCGCGTTGAGTCATGGCAAAGCCCTCGCATTTCTCCTTGGTGCGCGGCTTGAAATTATCCATGTTATAGAAGAGCCACTGCACCCAGCATTTTATGGACCAACGCTGCAATCCATTTATGATGTTGAACCGAATCTTGACGAAAAAGTGTTGGAAGAGCTGAAGGAGTTCAATCGAACAACCACCGGATACCCGAGTGACGTCACGTATACCGTCGTTATGGGTCACCCGGTACACGAGATTCTCAACTTTGTCGAAGAAAGGAAAATAGACTTGCTCACCATGGGAACACATGGCCTGACCGGCATTGAGAGGTTTGCGCTGGGCTCGGTTTCAGAGCGCCTGGTTCGAAGAGCACCGTGCCCCGTGTTTACGGTTAAAAGTTTCGGCAAACAGCTTACCGCCGCGAGGCGAATCGATACACACGAAGAAATCGAAACACACGAAGCGATCGAGAACTGAGCCGCTTTGACCAACGACTTTTAAAAGGTACATGTATGCGAAAATCGTCAGTGAAGAAAATAGTATGTCCAACAGACTTTTCCAGGGACTCTGACAAGGCACTGGAGCAGGCAATTCACCTTGCAGAGCATTTCGGTGCATTGTTGAACATTGTTCACGTCTTGCCAATCTTTGCTGAAGATCGAGTTTCCGGAGCGTTCAGATCTCCGATAGAACATCAGGAGTTTGCCGAACGTCTTGAAAGACAGGCCCGCAGGCACATGCTTGATCGAGTCCAGTCGTCGGAGGCCGCCGGTGTGAGGACGACAACGACATACCTGAGGCGGCCGGTGACCGCCGAAACAATCGTCCGGCATTCCTCGGACATGAAGGCTGACTTGATCGTTATGGGCACGCACGGTCGCCGCGGTATCCGGCGCCTCGTGTTGGGCAGCGTGACGGCGGAGGTTCTGCACACGTCAGAGGTTCCAGTCATGGTAGTGAGCCACCAGACAGCGATGTCGACCTGGCCAATTCGAAATATTCTTGCGCCAACCGATCTGTCTGACGATTCGAAAGCAGGCCTGATGGCGGCGGACAGACTTGCTGCCTCTCTGGGTGCTAATCTGCATCTGGTGTATGCAGTCGAACCTGTGCCATTTCCCGCATCAACGGCTGTCGGGAACGATAGCTACTTCGATCTTCTGCCCGAGTTGCGCCAGTTAACCCTGGACAAGTTCAACGAAATTGCCGGGAGCCTGGAATCATCCGCCGAAACAATAGTTGAGCATGGAAAAGCTGCTGGCGCAATACTTCGCGCAGTTGCGGACCTGGATGCAGATCTAATCGTGTTGTCTTCGCACGGGTTCACAGGTGTCACAAAATTCCTGGTCGGTAGCGTTACAGAGAGACTGGTTCGAATATCTCCGTGCCCGGTCCTGGTAATTCCAGCTGACAATGAAGCGGTCGACCGGTCTGTCGATGAGGAAATGGAAAAGTTATCTGTTTCCTGAAGTCTCAGCGCGAATTCGAATAAAAAGTTCGTTCTATCAAGTGTTAGGGCTAGACCAGATTCTCTCTACCACCATCGATATCTGAATCTCGTCTCCCGAAGTATCCGAAAGATCCGGCCTAGTCTGGGCATCGCCGGCTGTACTGGACTACTCGATAGATGATAAAGCGTACCGGTCGGAAGCTCCACCGCCTCACCGAATCCGTCGCACATGCGCGTCGGATAATTGCTACGTCATGCCTTCTGGGCATCAGTCTCGCCGTTCTAATCATCATCATTCAAGGTCCCCACTACACTGCATCAACAGTTCTTCGCGTGCAGGATTCTACTGATGTTGATGTTGACGGAATTCTGGAACTAGTCGACGAAGGCGAGATTGCTGCGGCCGTGCTGACCAAACTTGATGTCACCGACGAACGTTTGGCCTCGGTCTTCAATGATAATCCCTTCCACACTCGCAATGTCGACCCCGTTGGCAATATCGTCAGACAGTTGAACATCGCAGTAGACGGCGATTCCGTTGTAGTAACCTACACGTCGACTACCAGCTACGAAGCCAGGCACATTTCTCACATTGCAGCCGAGGCGGTCCAGTCACAATTTCCGGAAGATGGTGAGTCTGCAAGTCCCGAATTTGTCAACACGCTGGCGGCGCTCATCGATCAGAGGGAGCAGATCGTCAACAGCTGGTCAGTTGACTCGGGAGGAAAACCGAACGTTGTCGTTACAGCCCAGATCGAAATGGAGACGCTCAAGCAATTGCGTGATCGCCTGTTGCAGAATCTATCGACGTCGAGCATTCTTGAAATTGTTGCCGAACCGTCGTTTCCGTTGGAGCCCGACCGGCGCAATGCTCCGAAACTGATTGCAGCATCTGCACTGGGCTTCGGAGGTTTTGCATGCGTACTCCTTCTCCTTATCCGAGCCATACGGCCCACCATACACAACCAGAGCGATCTTGATGACGAGTTTGACTGGGCAGGAGAATTGGAGGAGTATGGTCGTTCATCCTCTGATGGTTTGGATCGTGATCGGCTGTACTTGAAACCATCCAGCGTATTGGAAGCACTGCCGGAGCGTCACCCGCTTGCGGATGCGGTCAGTTTCTTGATGTCGCTTCATACAGTTCCGCATCGGATCGTTGTTGGAGGCGCCGATCGCAGGTCGGGAAGATCGCTGGTTGCACTGAACGTCGCCACGCTTCTTTCGAAAGTGGGACTGAGGGTCTTGTTAATCGATTGCGATATCCAGAGTCGAAGGCTGTCATCGATGCTGGATGCGGCTACCCGTCGAGGTTTCAGAGATCTTGTCTGGGGAGACACTTCGATGAAGGAAGCTATCTGTTCAACCTCCAATTCATCGCTGGACTTTCTTCCGGCAGGAAGATCGCCTTATGGACTACAGCCGGTTCGACGGGAAGTGAACGCCGTCCTGGAAATTCTGTCGCGCGAGTATGACGCTATCCTGATCGACGAGGGTGGGTCATCGACAACATCACTGGCTTCAGCGTCAGATGTACTTGTTGCAGTCGTTGCCGCTGGCAAGTCGGATAGAAGGGCGGCGCGGCATTACTTGAGGCAGCGCGCCGTGCCATCCTGCAGAATGCTTCTGGTTAATATGGTTTCGACTGACAACACCACGTCTTCGAAGGAATGGGTCAGATCATCTCGCCTTCCGTTCCGGCTTCTTGAAGAGCCTCCCGCAGAATCCCTGAAGCTGGTGGAGAAGATGCCTGATGTGGTACTGGGGGGAAAACTTGATTCGCTGCTGTCTCCGTATCGCAGGGGCCAGACCGTTGCCGCTGACGAAAAGGCTGTCTCATAGTGAAACGGCAAATACCGCGCCGCAAGCCGCACTAAGCCGATTATTCTAAAGGTTTCCATCCCCGGGTCGATACGCTTTACTACGTGGAAATCACGTTGTGGAGTAGCATGTGTCCCGCCCGACTCCACAGCACGAAAAACCGGCAAGTTCGTATGCCACAGTAGGTTAATCGTGTCAAAAGACCCGTGTGCGGGGCAAAAACCCGTCTAACCATGCACGACATTAATAAGGAACTCGAAAAGTTCTTCCGGCTTCTGGAAGAAGCAGAGTCGTCTCCGGAAAAAGACGCTGGCGCGCCAGTCAGCGACTCATCCACACCAACCGAACGGTCGCAGACCGAACCTACACCGCTGCCTGATTATTCAGTTTCCGGTCAACAGGACTTAGAATCACGGCATACGCCCCCACCCCGGCCGATCAGGCCGACTCAGCCACCGGCAGCTCCTCCGACGCCGCAGCAGAATTTTGAGGCGGCTGGACCGAACGCGGGTTCGACACCAGTTGAACCGCCGCGATTTCAACAACCTTCTCGGCCGGCTAATCCGCCGCAATCGTCAAAGCCGCGTGTTCAGCCAACACCAATTCCTCCTGGAGGAAAAGCTTCTGCGGCAGGATCAGAATCGAGCCCGACGAACGGAAGATCCTTTCCGGACCAGAGTGCTGTGCCACCAGGTTTCGAGACTACAGGGAGTTCCGATTCTTCGGCGAACACAATTACCCCCAGGATGAAAGACTATCCGTCTTCAGCTCGGGAAACACATGCCGACAGTCTGTCCAATCTTGATCAACTGATGCAGGAGGTTCGTGGCAAACTAAATCAACCTGCCCGATCTCGAGATGATGCACGCTCACTGAATGCAGGAAGTGACAGATCCGCTGCCAGTATTATTGTAGACGCTCCGCTTGCTGCAGGATCGACCCCTTCATGGCGCAAGGGAGTTCTTACAGGTCTCGCAATCGTGTTGCCTGCATGTCTTGTTTTGGCGATTATCCTGAATAAGCCAGGTGAGCTAGGACCCAGTCAGGTGAATATCGACTCGCCTGTGGTTGAACAGGCTAGTGAATTACCCGCTCAGCAGGCAGAGCTGTCAATGAATTCGAATCCTCCCGGCGCGCGAATATTCCTCGATGGGGAACTGTTCGGTGTCACGCCCTTCGAGTCAATTCGAATCAAACCGGGAACGTATACCGTCACGGCAGAGGTACCAGGATTCGCTTCGCTGGATACTACACTCACACTCCGGGCACGTCACTGGATCACTCTCAACATTGGAGAAAGTGCTCAGTCTGACGCTTTTTATGCAAGCAACGACGGTGCGCAAGATCATATTCTTGCCGGAATCCCGTCGTCAGATGAGAATAACGATCTAGCTGAGGAAAGCATACCGGAGGAAGTGATAGAAGCACCCCGGCAAAACGAAACTCGGCGTGAAGAAGCCCAGCGTCCAGCAACGCCTCCGAGACCGACTACCGGATCTATAGCATTTACATCAGAACCTGAAGGAGCCCAGGTTTTCCTGGACAACAAGTTACAGGGAGTTACTCCGTTTAGCATGAGCAGTGTTTCGGGAGGACGCCATTCTGTTCGTTACTCGCTCGACGGGTATGAGGACTACACGACGGGTCTCGATCTGACGCCCGGGATTCGAACCCCATTGCATGGTGAGCTCAGTCCAGCCTTCGGTACCGTCGTGCTCAACGTCGAGGATACCGGCAGTGTCTTTATTGACGGCTCGTTGACCGACACAGACGTATCTGGCAACCGGACGTATGAATTGCCCCCTGGTTCGCACACAATTGCAGTTCAACGAAGCGGCATGGTACCCTGGGAAATGACGGTCACCGTCAGTTCGGGCGAATCACAATCCATTCAGGTTGAGAAGCCTGACTCAGGATTCGACAACATGTTTGCCGAGGCACAGCAACTTTACAGCCGAGGAGAATATCAGGCTGCAAAAGAGACATTCCAGCGGGCACGGGAAATGCAGCCGGGTAACAGGCTGGTCGTTGGAAAAATAGCAGAGATAGACAGGTTGCTGCAGGCCGAACGGACGCAAGAATTAACCGAAGCTATTATTGAAAACGGTGTATACCTCATTACTGATACACCACCGAAATTGGTCGGAGGTCTCGAAGAGCTCCACAAGAGGGTCAGGTACCCAGAGGCGGCTTATCAAGCCGGCGTGACGGGCAGGGTATACATCCAGTTTGTGGTAAACGAGGACGGTACAGCCAGCGACTTCAGTGTGACCAAGGGGCTTCCTCTCGGTTGTAACGAAGAAGCAATTCGAGCGATACGAAACGCTCAATTCGAACCTGCAAAGTTCGAGGGCCGGACCGTCAAGGCACGTCATACGCTCTTCGTGAACTTCGACCAGTAATTATCTGGACACCGGAAATTACTACCGATGCGCCGTCCGTGACCTGTCGAACAGGATGCGGACGGCGTTCGTCATTATTAGAAGAGCCCAGGGTACTACCAGCCAGCTTACGTACGCGGATGTTGGTGCAAGTAAAATAAAGACCAGCACTGCAGCAACGGTAAACGCTGCATAGTACTGTAGTGAATCAGACGGACTTTTCGATCGTGCATACTTGATCGCCAGAATGAGATGCCCCGGAAATGCCCAGAGCAGGTTCACGTTGAACGCGGTAACAGTGTGCCTTGTGAAAAACCACATGTATACGATGACCAGTCCACTCAGCCCTGCAACCGCGAAGAAGAAGACATCAATGACAGAGCTGACGTCATGACCCTGACGCATGCGTAGGATAGCGACAATCTGAACTGCTACAAGAAGCCACCCAATCAGAGCCACCCATGGGAATGGTGGTGGTTTAGAGTCGGCCACCGTAAGTGTATCTGTACGGGAAACAAGACTTCGGACGCCACGCTCATCTTCAATCAACACATCATTGAAAAGATGCATCAGCTCATCAGGCAGAAATGAAGTTTGGCGCAGTGTAGCTTTCTTGTCGACTTCGATTCCGAGAGACAGATCGATACCCGTTTTCAACGAAGGCCGCTGGAGCAGATATGGATTCAGCAGGTCCCTGAACGTTGTTGTAAGTTCTTCATCAGGAAGCCGAAGCGGCAGCGCGTCGTCCAGAATATCCAGTACCCTGGTTGAGCAGTTGTCATAGAGGAAGTCGTACCGGTAGGCCCGATTTTCCGGTCTGGCGTTTTCCGCGAGCATGTCCAGAACCAGTTGCCGATCGTCAAGATCCAGATCGAGACGCTGTTCAATCACGCTTCGGTTCTCGACTATCGAATAATGACGAACAGCTGCTCCGAACGGAGCGACAGACAGATAGTAGTCCAGATTGCCCTGGATGAACTTGGGTACAAAAAGCTTGTCTGAGTAGTCAAACGTACCATAGTTGAAGCTGTAATCGACATCGAGACTGTCATCAACCACGCGAATGGCAGTATGCCCGAACATCGTATACACCGGATCGCCAGGCTGAACCGTGATGATCGACACTCTCGACTGTTCCGTCAGGCGAATCTGTGCGGAAACGGTCGCTGGCGAAAGCGCATGCAGACCCGCAAGTCCCAGAAAAACCAGGAATGCACTAAGAAAATATTTTGTTTGTTGGATGATCAGGGAGTTCGCAATTCTACAACACTTGAAAAGCAAATATACACTCGCCGTGTAAATTGACTGTAACCTGAGGGGCAAGCACGTCCATCACCGTTTAAATCGTCCATGAAGTAAGGATATGACCCGAAAAGAGCGGGCAAATAATGTTATTCGAGAACTTCGGAAGGCAATTCCGGAACCGCAAACCGAACTCGAGTATCAAGACCCGTATGAACTGATTGTAGCGGTAGTGCTTTCAGCGCAGTGCACCGATGAAAGAGTAAATAAGGTTACACCGGACCTGTTCCGTGCTTTTCCATCCGTTGAGGATCTGGCGCGAGTAGAACCGGAGAATGTATATCCATTGATAAAGTCGATTTCGTATCCGAACAATAAGTCCAAACACCTGGTGGGTCTGGCGCGGATGGTATTGAATGATTTTGATGGGGAAATACCATCTACGATTCCCGAGCTTGTAAAGCTGCCCGGGGTTGGACGGAAAACAGCTCAGGTCGTCGCATCGGTTGCCTTTGATGAAGATGCGCTCCCGGTAGACACTCATATTTTCCGCGTATCAAATCGTATAGGTCTTGCCGTCGACGCCAACACTCCGCTGAAGGTCGAGCGACAGCTCAAGAAATATATCGCGACAGACGACTGGTCGGAGGGGCATCATTTGCTGATTCTCCATGGGCGCTACACGTGCCTTGCCCGGAGTCCCCGTTGCGAAAAATGCACTATCACAGCGTACTGCGACTATTACAAGAGTCTTCAGAAACTGCCCGCGCCGATGAGCGGTCTTAAGCCGAAGAAGGGTAAATTCTACTGTGCTACCCGAAAGCACTACTTTGATGAACCGACTCATAAGATGGACCGTTCAGGGGTCAAGCAAGTGTCTTGTCCCAAATGTGGTTCAATGAATGTGTTCGACTCTAAAAAAGGGACAACAACACGCGTAGTCCGGGACTTCCGGGTCTAATTAAAAAAAGTATATGGCAATTACGAAGAAGCATATCTTGATCATCCTCGACGGCTACGGGATTGCCGAAGACCCGTCTGTTAGTGCAATTGATGCAGCTCATACACCGTTCATGGACCGGATCCTGGATCAGTACCCACACAGCACACTCGTTGCTTCAGGACTGGCAGTTGGTCTTCCCGAAGGGCAGATGGGAAACTCGGAGGTTGGTCATACAAATCTCGGTGCGGGAAGGGTTGTATACCAGGATATCACGCGGATCGACAAGTCTATCGCAGACAGGTCTTTCTTTAAAAATGAGGAGTTGCTCGCGTGCATCCATTACGTCAGGAAGAAGCAATCGAAGCTACACTTGATCGGGCTATTCTCTGATGGCGGCGTTCACTCAACCAACAGTCACGTCGTTGCGCTTCTTGAGTTGGCGGCTCAAGAAGGACTCGGAGCAGATCAGGTTTGCGTTCATGCCTTTACTGATGGCCGGGATACTCCGCCAGATGGAGGAGCAGGCTATGCAAGGGCATTCGAACAAGAGATTACCCGAGTCGGAACAGGACGTATCGCCAGTGTCGTTGGTCGATATCTCGCGATGGATCGGGATAATCGCTGGGGCCGCACAGAGCAAGCATACAGATTGTTGGTCGAAGGTACAGGCGGACGGTCACAATCGGCGGAGGCGGCCCTGCTCCAGTCTTACAGAGACGGAGTGACGGATGAGTTCGTGCACCCTGTGGCAATCGGATCAGAATCGGAAATAGCAGCCTCGCGGATTGGCAGTGACGACGCAGTGATCTTCTTCAACTTCAGAGCAGATCGCGCACGGCAGTTGACGCGTGCATTTACTGAACGCTCGTTCGATGGATTTGAGCGAGGAGAGTTTCTTGATCCGTACTTCGTCACGTTCACACCGTACGATGCCGACTTCAATCTTCCAATCGCATTCCCGAAGGTCAATCTGGCTATGACCATCGGAGAGGTTGTTGAAAGGCAAGGCGGACGACAACTCCGCGCGGCGGAGACTGAAAAGTATCCGCACGTGACCTACTTTTTCAGCGGCGGCCGGGAAGATCCGTTTGATGGGGAAGACCGCATACTTGTTGCATCACCCAAAGTAGCTACGTACGATTTGCAGCCGGAAATGAGTGCGCCGGAACTCGCTGAACGGGTTGCAGCGGCGATTCGCGCGAATGATTACAACCTTGTTATACTGAATTTCGCAAACCCCGACATGGTGGGCCACACGGGGGTATTCAAAGCAGCGGTCGCTGCCGTGGAAGCAACGGATAAGGCAGCATCAATTGTGTTTCAGGCGGCACGCGAAAAAGGTTATTCCGTAGAAATAATAGCAGATCATGGCAATGCTGATAAGATGATAAATCCCGACGGGACGCCACACACGGCACACACGACGGCTCTGGTTCACCATATCATCGTGGCCGACGGATTTGATGGTCCGGTCCGGCCCGGAAAGCTGGGTGATATTGCGCCAACGATGCTGAACTTGCTTGAGATCGATATCCCCCCCGAGATGGATGGGGATGTTCTCATCTGAGCTACTTCACGACAATGTCGAATGGCATTCTCGCTTGAACGGTACCATAGTCCGAAAGGAGGTCGTCGAACAGGTTCAGTCTGTTTAGCGTTTCCAGTTCAAGTGGCGAAGCAGCCTTCAAGGCAATCGACCTCACGCGCACATTCAACGCATTCTCAAACTGCTCAAAGAAAGTTGGCGGTTTGGGATACTCGATAATTCCGTAGTCGTCCTGGTCAAGTTCTGCGATCCGAACGGCGGAATCCACTGCATCCTGCAGTGACGCCAACCGGTCCACCAGACCGACTTCGAGTGCATCGGCGCCACTCCAGACACGCCCCTGGGCGACTTCATGAACCTCTTCAGTTGTCATTCCACGGTTCTCCCCGACTATTTCCAGGAACGAACCGTAGGTCTCGTCAACCGACCGCTGGGCAAGTCGGCGTTCATCAGCGGTGAACGGTCGGAGTCCGGAATACATATCTGCGTAAGGATTCGTCTCGACAATGTCATACGTGATGCCCAGCTTCGATTCGAACAGGTCGCCGACGTCGAAGAAGAGAGAGTAGACACCGATGGACCCGGTGATTGTCAACGGATCTGCTAGTATGGAATCGGCGGCTGTGGCCATCCAGTAGCCACCTGACGCAGCCACTGATCCCATTGAGATTATCACCGGTTTTACTTTCGCAGCCAGTTCAATTTCATGGCGCATTTCGTCCGCTGCAGGTGCAACGCCGCCTGGAGAATTAATTCTCACTACAATGGCGTTTACGGCATCGCTGTCGGTTGCACGTTGCATAGCCTTTCGGAATGTGTCCGAGCCGATGTTCGAAGAACCACCAAACGGATTATTACCGGAATCGCTGCCGCCCGGTACTATGACACCATCGGCGTAAACAATTGCAATATTATCTGATCGGGAGCCGCGCTTCGACACGTTCACTGCGCGGACGTAGGTCGACATTGTGACCAGTTCAAGATCCTCTGAAAGATCTTCAAATCCGGAAACGGTTTTGATCTCGGTTTCGATTTCGTCTCGAAAGAGGAGGTCGTCTACGAGTCCTGCATCAACGGCGTCCCTTGCCGTCATCATCGCACTGTTTTGAGCCAGATTGACTACTTCCGAACGGGACAGTCCTCGCGATTCCTCTATAGCAGTATAGAAGACAGATTCAAATGCTCTAATAAGGGCAACCGTCTGTTCCCGGTTGGCGGGAGAAAGATCTTCCCGTTCCCACGGCTCGATTGCTCCTTTATACTTCCCGGCACGAACGATCTGAGGTTCGACGTCCAACTTGTCGAGGAGGCGTTTGTAAAACTCGGCGGCGACATAGAATCCATTGAACTCGAAAAGAGCTTCCGGCGATGCGTACACTTTGTCAGCGGCCGACGCAATGAAATAGGCATTCTCTGACATGGTATAGTTCGAGCTGCTCGCGATCACTGGTTTACCGCTCTCTTTGAACGTGAGAATTGCGTTGCGTACTTCGCGGGCGGTTGCCCATGGAAGCGCGCTTCCTGATACCTGAATCCAGAGCGCATCAATTCGGTCGTCAGATGCTGCCTTCTCGGTACTCTCAATAAAATCTCGCAGATCAAACGGAGATTCATCGGCAAACGCTTGCATGAAAGGATCTCCAGATACATTTTCAGGAATCGAACCTGAGAGCTTGAACACAAGCGTTGAGTTTCGGTTGATTCGCGGTGCCTGCTCCCCGCCAGAGAAGGCGAGACCGATCAGGAAGATGAACATGAACACGATGACAAGGCCCAGGGCGATTAACGAACCAAGGACACTTGCAACAAGAGTTGAAAAGAAACGCATCTGACTAGAGAAGTTGTCAATAGGGAAACAGCATTACCTGCAAGCATCCTTAAAAGTTGCAGGAATCTAGCGCGCTGGTGAGGAGTCCACTTCCAGAGCTTGCAATTTCATCCCGGGCAGTCGATAATTGGACACGACGTTCTGGTCTTGCGCACGACTGTTAAAAGACAGCGAATCTATCCTTCCCGACCAGACGGTCCGTCAAGCCACCATCCAGAGATTTAAAACCGAAAGCAGTTGATCAACTTTTTTACCCAGTACGAGATACCCTATTTCCACCCGCTCGTGGTCCATTTTCCTGTCGCCATGCTGCTGGCTGCCGTGATCTTTGCTGCTCTCTGGGCTGTCCGGGGTCACGCACGCTGGTTTACGGTATATGTCTCCATGCATGTGATAGGGACGCTTGGGGCCATTGCGGCCTTTCGAACGGGCGAGGCGCTCGCAGATGACACTGAGGGTGTTCCGATTGTTGAAGAGCTGGTCGGCACTCATGAGTTGTATGGGAAGATCACCATGATCGCGGCAATCATTGTAAGCCTTATCCTCCTGTATCTGGTTTACGCCCGATCGAAAAAACATCCATGGGCAGATAGCTCGATTGCCCGGTACGCGATGCTCATTTTGTCAATTGCTACGGCCTTGATAACAATTCTGACCGCACATCTTGGCGGAATAATGGTCTGGGGAATCCCGCTGTAGCAGCACGGATGTGTCTATAATTGTGGACGTTAAAACGTCGAATAAGGCCACGAAATCGTCTTTTCCTCGCTGGAAGCATCGCAACTAGCGCTTTTCAGACCGGCACGACTTTTATGTAGCACTGTCTGAGACGTAGCGACAACTGTTTCTACGCCGCGTGTACTAACAATTGAGGATGAGACGATGAAAAACAGGATACAATTCAACAAACGCGGCGTGCTGGCAATCGTATTAGGACTTTTTATGATTGCACTGTACGCTCCGGATGTGAGTGCCCAGGGGCGGAGCAGCTCCAAGGCAGGTAAGAAAGAACGCGTTGAGAAAAAGAGCGAGTCGAAGCAGAAAGCTTCGACATCAAAACGGACTACCCGCTCTTCGGATGCAAAAACTTCGAAGCGGACAGTTCAGAGAAAGGCTACAACGAGTAGTTCTCGCGCAAACCGGAGTGCCAGTCAGACCAACCGAGGCACCGCTCGTAATCCGAACGGATCGAGTGGGCGTCTTCGATCTTCGAAAGACAAGGTTGACTCAGGTCAAACCCGAAGCCGGAAGACGTTTAAAACAGTCGATCAGACAAAACCCAAAGACGGAAGAGGTCAGTCCACTCGAGGCTCTAGTGGTGACAAATCCGGTAAAGCTTCAACCGGTCGATCAGGAAATAGCAGCGGGAGTGGTGTCCGCACAGGTAGCGGAGGCAGTTCCGATGGAAGCACTGGCGTTCGTAGCGGTAGCCGAGGTAACTCGGGTAGCGGCAACGGACGAGCCGTAGGTGGTGGTGATAGCAGAGACAACGGTAACAGCCGCGGATCCCGCGTAGTTGGATCCGGCGACAATCGAGGAAGCAGTGGTGTTCGCGGTACTCGCGACGGCAACCGCAGTCGCTATATTGGTCCCGTTGTACGCGACAGGAATAATGTCAAGAAGTATCGGTACAGCAACAAGCACAAGTGGCAGAATACGTACTTCCGTCCTGATCGTGTTCACGTCCATGTGTATCCGCGAAACTGGCATAGACACATTCATGTGTCGTCACACGTGCATATCGGAATTGCATGGCCATGGCAGAAGAGATACCATCGTCACTGGCAGCCGCGTTACCGATATCGTCAGGTCGTATACGTTAATGTGGGATGGGGTCGCAACACGCGCCAGTCACGGATCGACGTGCGCACGTACTATAAGCAGCGCATCCGACATGCGAACAGTGAATATGCTGAAATCGAGATAGACATTGACTCTATCGAGCTATATGAAAACGGTAGATTCATTGGATACGTTGACAGGATCCCTTCGAAACTTCGGGAGATTAATGCTACGGTTTATTCAAACGGTAGAGTTGAGTTCGACCGAAATGTGTTCCTGATAGGCGATATCTATCGCGGATTTGAAATGATTTCAACCCGGTACTACGACGACTATCTCCTGAACTCCTACGACAGGAATCACGGAGTCCGTGTCGGACGTCTGGACCTCAGAAGAGAAAAGGTCAGAAGCGTTCGACGGAGCCGACTATTCGCTGCCAATCGATTCAATGGCAACGTACCGATATCATTGCTTCCCGAGGATGACAGGTTGTTTGACTACAGCTATGAGCACTTCAGCGGCTATTATCGAGACAACAACGGTCGCTACGACAGCGACTTTCTGGGCAGCAATGGTTTTGCCCCTGATCGTTCTGAGATCCTGACGGACTATGAGTCTGGCCTTCAGAGAATTGATGAGGTAAGCTACTCGACCAACAGCGGTGCGAACGTAGAAATTGTACGTGAAAGTGCCCTGGAACGAATTGAATAGCTGACAGAAGGAGTAAAAATGTCACGAAAAGGCGCTCTTCCTGACGGAAGGGCGCCTTTCTTTTTTACCAAAATCACGCATTTCCGTCAAACTGTCGTAGAAACCAGTCGGGTACAATTAGTGTACTGTAGCAGTTCGCAAATCATGACTTCCGCGTTGGCAAGTAAAAAACAAAATATCGATCCGGTTGCTGACTCACTCAGTGAGCGAGAACAGGAGATCCTTCGGCTGGTCGTACAGAGCTTCATTCGCACGGCTGACCCGATCGGTTCAAGGTTTCTGTCCCGGCAGTCTGGAATAGGTTTGTCGGCGGCTTCCATCCGGAACACAATGAGCGACCTGGAAGAACGAGGCTTCCTCGACCATCCATACACCTCGGCGGGAAGAGTGCCGACAGAGAGGGGTTACCGGGTTTTCGTTGACAGGCTCATGGAATCGAAGAAACTGTCATCGGTTGATAAAACTGCGCTGCGTAAACAGCTCGAAGAGCTCTACGGAGATACCGAAAAGCTTCTTCAAGAAAGCTCCGTTGTTCTCAGCAGTCTTACAAGTCTTCTGGGTATCGTGTTGACCCCGAAATTGTCTACCGGAATTCTGGAACGACTCGAAATAGTAAAGCTGTCCTCGGACAGGGCCATGTACATTGTAAGTGTTCGTAGCGGGCTCGTTAGGACAATCGTCCTTCAGTCGAGGCTTGAAATTGAGAAAGAGGCGCTTGATCGTGTCGTTGCCCTGTTGAACGAACGGCTGGCGGGATTGACTTTAGAAGAGATACGGACAACGGCCAAAGATCGCGTAGCGGATCTTGAGGAAGAGGTCACAGGCCTGGTACAAATGACACTCTCGGAGGCAGACAGTATATTCAGTGAGCCGCCGGAGCCAAAACGGTTACAGCACGGTGGTGCTCATCACATCATCGCTCAACCGGAATTCCAGGAACCCGCTGATTTGAGAGGTCTGATAGAGCTGATCGAGGACAAGAATTCAGTCGTCAAATTGATCGACGGAAGCGTTGATGCGCAATCGGTTCGCATCGTAATCGGAAGCGAAGTCGCCGATGATTTCGATTCGGACAAGTATTCAATAGTAACCGCACAGTACTCGCTTGGCCAAACAGTCGGTACGATTGGTGTGATTGGCCCGACAAGAATGGATTACGCTCGTGTCGTTTCCGTTGTCGAGGGCATGGCTGCAGTACTTAGCAACACTAACCCTAAATCTTGAACAGAGTACCAGACCCACATGGTTGAAAAGGAAGTCC
>JABDKO010000248.1 GCA_013002165.1 Rhodothermales bacterium
GTGTTGGGCTGGCCCCGCAAGCGATACTGCCTCCATGCATGTTTGGACGACTACGAGAACTATCAGAATTAGTTGCGTAGACGACCGCATTATAGCTGAGTGTGCGGTGTATCGCACGATCGCACCCGCTTTCCACCGGTACAGCCCCGCGCACGAACTCTGGATCTCGATGTCGATCCGTCGGCCAACTGCGGCTGCTCATCCTGCGCCTTTGATTGAATCGAGCGGCACTTCGCCTGATCATTCACCGGTGATCATTGCACGTCTTTTTTGACTCCGTCAGATATATCTGCAGCCTGCATTTTAAGCTTGCTTATGTCGAAATAGTTCTCAAATCTCAGCAACCTTGTCCATTGATAGTCGTCCTCCCCAATGAACCCAAGGTTGTATCTGGTCTTGTACCAGATGCACTCTTTCTTTTCTTCACGGAGTTCTCGGTCGATTTGAATACCACTAGTCGTAGACCAGACACCCTGGTTTCTAATATGCCGCCCAGGCATCATGAGCTCGAATACCTGTTGCTCTCCAGTATGAACGAGAGCGTTCATCGCATATGACATTCCGATTTCCAATTCTTAAACTTTAGTATTTGCTGAGTTCGACCGCATCAGCAATTTATACGCGGGCAGATACACTGCTTCCCAGTCGTAGCCAGCGATCTGTTCAAGCTGTTATCAGAAAGTGCCGCGTAACGATGATCAAACACAGTTCTCAAATCACATTGGGTTGCATAATCTTCTGGCCTTGGTACGGGTCGCACGACGGATCTAACCGACCGACAATTAGTTCGGATGTCATTAGCTCCAATGAAAGCTCCACAATAATTCCACAATCCGGCCCCACAAAAAGACAGTGGCCGGCGTGGAGATGCATTCAGAAACTGATCTGGTTAGGGAAAATTGGTCGGGGTGAGAAGATTTGAACGAGCATGTCAGAAAGGAGCGTGCTCAATTGGTGCACTGATTCCATTGAGGGGGGGCTGCCTCCCGAAACCGGTTCTTGAATGTTAACTGATTGTTCTTTTGATCGATCAGGAGTCGTTCACGGATATATCTGCGGAACCGAGCATGACGGGGCAGGACTGATCCCCACGAAAGTCCTACAAATGCCTCTCCATCCAATACGGAGATATTTCACGACCTTTCATAGTTGGGTTGACACGAACTAATCGCTCACTCATATCTGACGTTGTCTGTCCTGAATTCGTCACTATTCGCACGTATGGTCATAGTATCCGTCATCACGACATTTTCGATCACCGTGATCGGCTCACCGTTGGTCAGATGCAATTCCAGCGGGGCACTTTTGTCCCAAGTTGAATCTGAGACCCGCAAATTCTGCACCCCATGAAACATCAGAGACGCACCGGTCTTGTTTCGCGACCCGAGCCCCGTGTTTGTGAATTGATTGCCCTCGACTACGACGATAGGACCGAACGTGCTCTCATCCGTCCCGCCCCTGTAAATATTGGCGACTGATCCCTGGATGTCCGTGAATCGACTGTTTCTGATGCTGAGATTCTCAACGTTGTAGATGCCTAGGTCGTCCGTTTCCTTGTCCAGTGACATTGAGTGCACTTGGCGAAAGAAACGGATACCAGCACTTGTATGTTGAAGGCGAGGGTAAGCCATCCTCCAATAACAGCAAATTCCTGTGGATGGACAAACACAGGTTTTACACGCTGACATCGATGACCAGTGACTCTGACCAACTATTATTTACAAGGATTGGCGCCAGCGATCCCGATTTTAACCTGCGTCGGGACGCGGCATTGATGATTCGCAGAAAAGAGGCGAAAGATACCATTTTCGTTTCTGTCGTTGAGCCGCACGGAAGTTACAGCCCCGTTTCAGAGTTCGCGGTCAACTCGAATAGTAATATTTCAGAGCTTAAAGTCCTGTACGACGATCAATACTACACGGCGGTTTCTATAGAGGATCTGCAGCGAAGTACCAGCATATTGATCTTATCGAATGCGAATCCATCAGCGGATAAAGAGCATGAAATTGAAATCGAGGGAACGGTGTATAATTGGAGAGGACCCTACTACTACATAGACTAGTGAGAGGGCCAGTGCTGGCGCTGACACATGAAACTGACGTTGCTGGTCAAGGGTGACGGAAACGGCTACTGCCGTATCAACGGGCAGGGTTGGTTTTTGCTCTAACGCTAATTTAGACGAATCATCATATTCGGAGAAATGAACAGAAGTAGCGAATTCGAACGACCGGGGTTTTGATGTTCTTATCGAAAAAACTAATCGCGATAGTCTTACTGGCTTATTTTTGCCCGTCTGGTGCCGCACCGCTGTTCGACGACAGCACGGCTTTGGAAGTGACTGTTGCCGGTCCCCTCAGCTCACTGCTTGAGGAAGACGACGATCAAAAGGAACTGCGGTTCGTTCTCCAGGCTAACGAGCTCTCACACTCGATCAAAGTGCGGTTGCGTGGCAACAGCCGCAGGCGCGTATGCGACTTTCCGCCACTGCGACTAAATTTTACGGACGACGATACCGCGCAATCGGTATTTGAGGGCCAGGACAAGCTGAAGCTGGTCACTCATTGCCGAAATTCGAACTCCTCTGAATTGAACATGTTAGAGGAATATGCCGCCTATCGGATTTTCAATCTTATTTCAGATGTCAGCTATAAAGTGCGCTTGCTCCGCATTACCTATACCGATACGGATGGTCGCCTCAGGGAGAATAACTTCGACCGCTATGGATTCCTGATTGAAACAGCGTCAGCGTTGGCTGGCAGGGTTGGCGGAGAACCCGTGCAGGTGCCGGCGGTTTCACTGCCTTCTCTCGATAGTCAGCAGGCTGCAAGCGTTTACATCTTTCAATATCTCATCGGCAATACTGACTGGTCGCTGGTTACTGCCGATACGGATGACACCTGCTGTCACAATGGTGATCTTTTTGACATCGCATCAGATCTTTTTTACGTGCCTTACGACTTCGACCTTTCGGGACTCGTAAACGCCAGTTACGCACGGCCAGATCCTTCACTTCGAATTTCGAGAGTGACGAAAAGACGATATCGTGGTTATTGCATTGCAACGGATGCACTGAGGAGTGCACTGAGTACGATCAAGGCGAGAAGAGCCGAAATTCTGGACGTAATCAGCGAATTACCCGTACTGTCTCAGAAGGATATTGAAAGGAAGACAAAATATCTCGATCAGTTCTTTGAACAAACAGAGAACGAGGACAAGATCGTTAAATCGTTTGATCGCCGGTGTCTCTAGCCGGGCTACGTTCCGATCTCCGGCCAATTTTCAGGTACAGAAAGGCCGACTCGATATAGAAGGCAAGAATTTTATCTGGTCCGGGCCTTGTCGGTACGCCGATTTATGACTCTGAACCTGTAAGTGGGCAACGAGGCAACAGATTGAACGCAAAAATTTCCGCACTGGTCGGTGGATTTGTATTTGCGCTGCTCGCGATCGCGTGGTTGCGGCTACAGGCCGGTAGCGAAGGAATCGCCGGAACGCTGTCCAGCTATGCAACGTTGGTCTATGTGGGTGCTTCGGTGTTGGCCGCAGTCTACTTCATGCGGGCGGGAATTC
>JABDKO010000231.1 GCA_013002165.1 Rhodothermales bacterium
AAGTAGAGAAACAGGATCAGACCGAGAGTCACCAGAACGATTATCAGGAGACCCGGCGCCAGCAAAATATCTTCCATTAATGTATACCGCTTTAGTTATCAGAGCGCAGATAGTCACCGCTCTGACCACCCGTTTTTGCTCGAAGGTGTATGTTCGTTATCTCTATCTGCTTCGACACCGATTTGCACATATCGTAAACCGTCAACGCTGCAATCGAAACTGCAGTCAGTGCTTCCATTTCGACACCAGTCGGACCAACACTTTTGGCAAACGCCCGGATGTCTACAGAAAATAGAGATTCATCGAGGGATAGTTCAACATCAACACCCTTCAATGAAACATCATGGCAAAGCGGAATCAGTTTACTGGTATGCTTTGCACCGATGATGCCTGCAATCTGGGCAATCGAAAGAACATCGCCCTTTGCGATGTCATTCTCCTCAATCAGGCGAAACGCTTTCTCGCCGACAAGGACGCTTCCGGCAGCAACTGCCGTGCGGATTGTGCTTGGCTTGCCTGATACGTCTACCATTTTCACGCCTCCCTCGGGAGCAACGTGAGTCAAAAAAGAACCTTCATCCATCACAGATCAATATCACTTGTTTTGTTAAACCAATTGTTACTAGATACCATTGAAAGATAGTCGGAGTACTGCCATTCGGCAAGCCTTATGCACCGCCTCCTCAAACGCTGCTTCTTGAACTTTACCCTCCAATCAAAATCATCGGGCGATTCTCCTCGTTGGCAATATTATACATCCCATTGTGTGAAGCTTTTTTGCGGGAAACTGCCGACTGAATGGCTTCAGTAATGTCATCATCGGAGGCTCCGGCTCGCATCATGTCCCGCAAGCTGACCTCTGCGTTTCCAAATAAGCACACTTTCAAGTTACCATCCGCTGTCAGGCGTACTCTGTTGCAACTGCTGCAAAAATGCTCACTCATGGAGGAGATAAAACCGACCGTACCGAGGCCGCCGTTCACGCGGTAGTGCTTGGTCGTGTCGTTGGCCTCGTCGACTTCACGCGTGAGATCGAGCCCGTCGTTTTCCAGAATCTGTAGCATATCAGAGTAGGGAAGAAATCGATTGTCATTCCAGCCGTTGCCCTGAAACGGCATATACTCAATGAAGCGGACATGGACAGGCCGTGTGAGCGTGAGACGGGCAAAGTCACCCAACTCATCGTCGTTTACTCCGCGGAGAACAACAGCGTTAATCTTCACCGGGTTGAAGCCGAACTGAAGTGCGAGGTCGATGGCATTAAGCGCTTTCGCCAGACCTTTCCGACGGGTTATCTCTTCGAATCGATCTTCCCTCAGCGTATCGAGACTGATGTTGACAGCAGTCAATCCAGCATCATTGAGTGCTTCAACATGTCGATCAAAAAGCATCCCGTTCGTTGTCATCGACAACTGCTCGATTCCTTGTATTCGAGACAACATGTCGACAAGGGCCGGGAGTTCGCGACGAACAAGTGGTTCTCCACCGGTAAGCCTCACCTTATTGACGCCACCGGCGGCAAAAATCCCTGCGAGACGGCGAATTTCCTCAAACGTCAAGATTTCGTCCCTGGGCGTAAGGGGCACACCGTTCGCCGGCATACAGTACCGACAGCGCAAATCGCACCGTTCGGTGACCGATATTCTCAGATAAGAGTGTGACCGTCCGAATGTGTCCGTAAACACGTGTTGTACTTCTTGATGTTCAAAAAAGGATCAGGGAGATAGACAACGACTGCCGGTCTTTATGGTTCTTCTCAACGACCACCTCCCGTTCTTTCTATTGAGAGCGTCACCGGGCCGTCGTTGACGAGTTCCACATCCATCATGGCACCAAATACGCCGGTTTGTACAGGCACACCCGAGATTTCCGCCAACATCTCAACAAATTGATTGTATAGCGGCTCCGCAAGTTCGGGTCTTCCCGACTGCTCAAATGAAGGCCGGTTGCCGCGCTCCACCGAACCATAAAGGGTAAACTGAGAGACGACAAGGATTTCACCTCGAACATCCATGATTGACCGATTCATCTTCATGTCATCGTCGGGGAAGATGCGGAGCGCCGCGCACTTTCGGACAAGCCATTGAAGTTCGTCCTCGGTATCGCTCTTGTGTACACCGAACAGGATTAACATACCAGGTCCGATTTGACCGACAACAGCGCCATCGACGGTGACGGACGCTCGCTTGACGCGCTGGACAAGGGCTTTCATCGCATCCTTTTGTCTAGAAACTCGAGAAAGCGCGCAAGGGCGCGCGCTCGATGACTTATCACATTTTTTTGATCTATCGTCATCTCTGCAAATGTCGTTTCGAAGCCGGCAGGAATGAACAGCGGGTCGTATCCGAATCCGGCATTCCCACGTTCACCCCGGGCGATATATCCTTCGCATGTCCCTTCAAATATGTGTGTCCCTTCTCCATCGACAAACGCAACCACCGTTCGAAAGCGGGCGGATCGGTCTGCGTGTCCCATTAGCTCGTTGAGCAGCTTGACACGATTGCTCTTCGCATCCCCTGCAGGACCTGCGTATCTAGCAGAATGAACCCCAGGTCTCCCGCCGAGTGCCGATACCTCCAGCCCCGTGTCATCAGCCAGGCATGGCAGACCGGTTAGATCGTTCAGTTCCGTTGCCTTCTTGACCGCGTTGCCCTCTAGCGTATCCTTATCCTCCTCTATATCAATATCTATGTCGACGTCAGACGGTTGAAGGATCATAATTCCTTTTCCTTCTACCAGTCGCCTGATTTCGGCAATTTTGCCCTGATTAGACGTCGCAAGGAGTATTTTCGTCGCTGAAGGGCGGTCTCGCGTCGTCATAGCGCGCCGTTTCGATGTAAATATTTCATTTAGTTAGTTACTTTCTTGAAAATTCAGGTCTACTGACCGTATATTTCCATGCTACAACAAATTTTGAATGAGGTAAATCTTGTCAGTAGGCGTAAAAGTAAGGGATAACGAGTCAATTGACCGTGCATTGCGACGCTTTAAAAGAGCGGTAAACCGCAGTCGGGTACTTCGTATTTACAGAGGCAACATGGCCTATACCAAGCCTTCTGAAGAACGTCGGCTTGCGCGACAGAAAGCTGCTCGAAATTCTCACAAGAGATCCCGAATGTACTAAGCCTGACAGATCCTCTGTCTTTATAGCAAGCCTCTCCCTCAGGGAGGGGCTTTCTTGTTTTAGATCAGGTTGCGGCAATCGCCGTTTTGACAATCCTCTCCTGCTCGAGCTGGTGCACTTTTGCACTTCCGTTTGAAGGACTCGCTGCCTCTCGTCTCCCGTGATATACAACGTCGGCACATTCCTCTCCCCTGACGTCTGCAAGCAAATCGTCGAGGAGCGGACGGATGAAATTCCATGCCCCCATATTTGCCGGTTCCTCCTGAACCCAGGCTACCTCGCTGACGCCGGAGTACCTGTCCAGTTCAGCGCGTACCGCGTCTTCCGGAAACGGATAGTACTGTTCGACGCGAGTGATCGCTACCCGCCCCTGTGCGGACTCATCCTCTGATACCGCCGCGATCAGATCAAAGTATATCTTTCCACTGCAGAACAACAATTTGGTCGCGGTTGAAGCATCAGCTGTTGCCGGAATGATCTCTTGAACCGTCCCATGCGTGAAGTCGTCACGCGTCGACACTACACCGGGATGCCGGAGGAGACTTTTGGGTGACATCACTATCAGCGGTGATTTATGCGTCCGCTTTACCTGCCGGCGCAATGCGTGAAACAGATTGGCAGGCGTGGTGAAGTTGCAGACGTTCATATTATTTTCTGCGCACAGCTGCAGGAAACGCTCGAGGCGCGCTGAAGAGTGTTCCGGTCCCTGACCCTCATACCCGTGCGGAAGAAGCAAGACCAGGCTGCTGCTGCGTCCCCACTTCTCCTTGGCGGAAGACAGAAACTGATCAAAGACAATCTGCGCGCCGTTGGCGAAGTCGCCGAACTGTGCCTCCCAGATTACAAGTGCTGATTTGTCGGCTTCAGAGTACCCGTATTCAAACCCGACTGCGGCGTATTCCGACAACAACGAATCGTATGCCATGAAGTATCCCTGCGAATCCGAAAGATTTCGAAGTGGCAGATACTCATCTCCGTTTGACTGGTCGACAATTGCAGCATGTCTGTGACTGAATGTACCCCGTCGCGAATCTTGCCCTGCGAGCCTCACATTTGTGCCCTCAAGTAAAAGGGTACCGAAGGCAAGTGCCTCTCCAAATCCCCAGTCCACCTTGTCCTCATCGAACGCAGCAGCTCTCCGCTGAAACTGACGAAGTAGTTTGGGATGAGTCTCGAAACCCTCCGGTTGATGCAGAATAGCCTGCTTTACATTTTCGATGGCTTCCATCGGAGCACCGGTGTCAACGACCTCCAATGGCGGTTCTTCTTCGTCTTCTGCGAGTACGACCTCACGCGCAGCATCGCGTTCGGCAATTTCTTTTGTTGCATCGAATGCCTCCTGCATTCGCGATCGATAGTCCGCCAGCATCTGCTCAGCCTCTTCCGGCTCCATCTCACCGCGACCGAGTAGTGCTTCGGTGTACAGTTTCCGGACAGACCGTTTCGCTTCGATCTTCTTGTACAACAATGGCTGCGTGTACGTCGGCTCGTCTCCCTCATTGTGACCATGGACACGGTAGCACAACATGTCCACTACGACATCCTTGTTGTACTTCTGCCGATACTCCAGTGCCAACTTGACTACACGCACACATGCTTCCGGGTCATCGCCGTTCACGTGTATAATCGGTGCCTGTATCATGCGAGCGATGTCCGTTGCGTAGGTAGAGCTACGAGCCATCTGAGGAGTCGTCGTAAATCCAATCTGGTTGTTTATGACGAAGTGAATCGTACCGCCGGTGTGGTAGCCCGGAAGTTGACTCAGGTTAAGCGTCTCGGCAATAACGCCCTGACCCGCGAACGCAGCGTCTCCGTGAATAAGCACGGGAATGACCGCATCGACATACTCCATATTTGATTCGCCACCTTCTTCGAGCAGCAACTGTGTCTGCTTGGCCCGGACCATCCCCTCGACTACCGGATCGACAGCTTCGAGGTGACTTGGATTCGACGCAAGGGTCAGATCAACACCGTTTCCTGCAGGCGACTTATGTTCGCCGCTGAAACCAAGGTGATACTTAACGTCACCAGAACCCTGAGTGGTGTTCGGGTCGATGTTGCCTTCAAACTCGGAGAATATTACCTCATATGGCTTTTGTAGAATATTGGCCAGCACATTGAGTCGCCCTCGATGGGCCATCCCGATGACCACCTCACGAACGCCGGTGTCCGACGCGTCGTTGAGCATGGCGTCGAGCATAGGAATAATAGTCTCTGATCCTTCCAGCGAGAACCGTTTGTGCCCGATATATTTTGTGTGCAAGAACCTCTCGAATGCTTCCGCTGCATTTAACTTGGATAGAATTCGTCGCTTGTTTTCTGACGTCAGTCCCTGCTCTTCCGTCACTGGTTCAAGGCGATCCTGTATCCATTTCTTTTCACCAGGATCAGAGATATGCATATACTCAACGCCGACTTTGTGCGCATAGGTCTTGCGAAGAATATCAAGAATTGTCCGTAATGGAAGTACATCCTGGCCACCAAGGTCTCCAGTGACAAATCGTCGATCGAGATCCCAGATTGTCAGGCCATAGGTGGCAGGATCCAGTTCCGGGTGATAAACCCAGTCATATCCCAGCGGGTTGATGTCTGCCTGGAGGTGACCCCGAACCCGATATGCTCGTATCAACTGAAGTACACGCGCTTGCTTGCGCGTCATCTCCATCTCATCGTACAGGGAGCCTACCCGCGGCGTAGTATCATTTGCCAGATGATACGGTGCATACGGTACACCTAGCTCGGCAAATATTGTGTCGAAGAAAGTGTCTTCTCCCTGCAGGAGCTTTGCAATGTATGCGAGGAAGCCGCCACTCTCGGCACCCTGTATTACGCGATGATCATACGTCGATGTAATAGTCATCACCTGCGATATTCCTGTCCTGCTGACAATCTCCGGCGCAAATGCGTGATAGCTTTCCGGGTAACCGATGGAACCAACTCCAACGATTACTCCCTGCCCCTGCATCAGACGGGGTACGCTCAGGGAGGTGCCGATCATTCCCGGGTTGGTTAGTGTCGCCGTGGTGCCGGCAAAGTCAGAAATCTCCAGCTTGCCATCCCGGGCACGTTTGACGAGGTCGTTGTAGATCCCCAGGAACTGAGGAAAGTTCATTGATCCCGTGTCTTTTACGTTCGGGACCATCAGGGTGCGCCTGCCTCTACGTTCAATATCAATCGCGAGGCCGAGATTTATTTTTGCCGGAATGACGTGCTGCGGCTGACCATTTTCGACCCTGTAGATCGAGTTCATCGCCGGAAACTTCGACATGGCCTTTACGATCGCCCATCCGATCAGGTGGGTGAACGATACCTTCTCGCCGCCGACAGTTTTCTGGTATGCGTTGATGAGTCCACGATTCTCGGCCATCAGCTTGACCGGGAAGGTACGTACCGAGGTTGCGGTCGGAACGGAAAGGCTGGCCTCCATATTCTCGGCGATCTTCGCCGATGGTCCTCTAAGCGGAATGATCTCCGCATCGTCGGGGACCGGAATAGAACTTACCTCGGGTTCGGCTACCGCGCCATCGCCTCCCTCGGCTCCCGTTCCACGCGCGACAGTGGCAACCTGCTCGTCGCCGCCCCCTGAAGCCTGAAGGATCGCCTCATTGCGGGCAGCTGTAGCCGCCTGGAAAGCTTCACTTGGAGTATAGTCTGCAAAAAACTCCTGCCAGTCTTCACTGACACTACCGGGATCCTCGAGAAACTGTTTGTAAAGCTCTTCAATGTAACCGGTATTGAATCCTAACATGCCGAACGGTCAAAATAAAGTGACTGGGAACCTAGAATAACGATGCAAGATAGTGCTTGATCCGTTTCTGCGTTGACCACTTTTTTGAGTAAAGGGTAAATCTGTACGCGAGAGCCCGGCATAGTTACGATTTGGCTCTTCAGCATACGGTTGTTGGCGGGTTAACGGGAACCTGGATGCATTCGCGCCACATGCTCGGGAACGTCTCTACATAACCACTGAGCCTACAACCAGCCTTGCTGCCGATACCACTCTACGGTTTCAACCAGTCCCGCGTCCAGAGTCGTTTTCTGGTGATAGCCAAAATCTTGGGCAGCCCGTGCACTGCTACACATCTTGCACGCCTTCAGTATTTCGATTGCCTTCTCTTCATTGAGGGGAGGCAGTTTACCGAAAATGCGCCCTCCGAATTCCACAACGGAACCTATGGTTGGGACGATCGATCGGGGGACCGGTATCGTGAGTGCTCGCTTTTTTCCCAGAGCTCGCTGCGTTGCCTGCTTGACATCTTTCCAGCTATACTGCTCCTCGCTTCCCATGAAATACGTCTTGCCTGCTGCCTCCGGACTCTCAGCGGCCAGAATCATTCCTTCGACAAGGTCGACTACATATACGAGGCTCAGTTCCGGCAGGGCACCGCTTCCGACCATGGGAGCTACACCAAGCGAAAGCATTCGAATGAACGTGAAGATGTCTTTTTCCCGTGGCCCATAGACTGCCGGCGGTCGCACAATTGTTACGGGCAGGTCGTTCCACGCACGGTCTTTTTGTAGAGCGGCGATCGCATCTTCCATTCGCGCCTTGCTGCGCCCATAGGCAGATATAGGTCTCAGCGGGCTGGCCTCTGTTGCAATAAGGCGTTCACTGAAACCAACGGCGGCAAGAGAGCTGGTAACCAAAACCCTTTCTACATTCGATGCGGAGCGTCGAATCGTTTTCAGTAAATCCACTGTACCTGTAACGTTGGCATGCAGCAGCATTGCTTCATTTGCAGCACGTGTCAGTCCGGCTACATGGTACACATGCGTCACATCCTCAAGTGCACGCTCCAGAGACGCCGTAGACGAAAGATCACCTCGGATAAAGTCTACCGGGAGTCCTTGCAGCCACTTCGGATGATTGCGTACGAGACACGCAACGGAATAACCACGCGAAAGAAGAGCTTCCACGAGATGACTACCAACAAATCCTGTACCTCCAGTTACAAATGCTCTCTTCATGTAGAGTCGGGGGTCAACAACATGACATTCTCGACATGGTGCGTGTGTGGAAACATATCTACCGGATGAGATGGTCCGGTGGTCCAACCACTTCCGAGAAGTTCGATATCACGAGCCTGTGTCCTCGGGTTGCAGCTTACGTATACCAGTTTCTCAGGGCGCAAAGCGCTGAGGCGCTCAACAACCCGGGGATGCATACCGGATCGAGGCGGATCGACAACTATGACATCAGGGCGGCCGTGACGACTTACGAAATCATCATTCAGAACCTTCAGCATATCACCCTGCACAAAGGTGCAATTGTCAACACCATTTCGTGTTGCATTGGCTCTGGCATTCTCGATCGCGGAAGCGATAACTTCGATCCCGGTAATTCGCTCAACGTACTCGGAAAGGTACAGAGAGATTGAACCGGCACCGCAATACAGATCATACACGTGATCGCCGGGTGCAAATTGTCCCACACCAAGGACAACCTCGTATAATCGCCCAGCTTGCTTTGTGTTGGTCTGGAAAAATGCCTGTGGTGAAATTTCAAACTCGTATTTACCGATTCGGTCGACGATATTCCCCGGACCGAAGACAACGTTAGCATCTCCATACGCGGTTTGCGCTACGCCCGTGTTGCTGGTATTTACAAATGTCGAGACCCGTGGAAAGTGCTCCTGTAGCAAGGAGGTTACTTCAGATATTTTGTCGTCGTCGAAGCCGGTAGTAACGAGATTGACAAGAACATCGTCGGAGGCTGTAGTTGTCCGAACAACGAGGTAACGGAGATATCCTGTCGTTGTACGAACATCCCAGGCGGACCAGCCTTTCCGCCGCGCATGGGATCTTATGGCCTCAAGCAGTTCATATGAGATGGGGTCCTGCAAGTGACATTGACTGATATCCAGGACTTTCGAGTAGTTTCCAGAAACGTGAAATCCTCCGTATACGGAGTCCTCAAACTTGATATCTGTACCAATCTCTGCTCGTGTAAGCCATCGCTTGCTACCAAAAGAATACTCCATCTTGTTTCGGTAGTAGTAGATCTCATCGGCACCGACAGATTCCTCGACGACGGCGTCAGGAATCATTGCAATTCTCTGCATTGCATCGCGAACACTGTCCCGCTTGGCTTGAAGCTGCGATTCGTACTTCACGTGCTGCCATTTGCAGCCGCCGCATACTCCGAAATGCGCGCACTTCGCCTCTGTTCTGAGAGGACTCGGGGTCAACACTTCAACAATTTCTGCCTCGGCATATCTGCGTTTCTTCCTTACGATCCGAACCTTCAGACGATCTCCCGGAACGCCGCCAGTCACCATTATCGTAAAACCGTCGAGGTGCGCAATTGATTTGCCCCGGTCGCCAAACCTTTCGATCGAAACATCCAAAATTGACTGGCGCTGAAGCATTTGATTTAAACCGGTAGGTGGAACTAGCTACTGTGATTCAGTCACAATGGCTGCAGGTGTATCGGATGAGCCTTGTGCGCTAATAGAGGCAGCAAGGGACCGATAGTCTCGAGAGTTGTTAACAGCAGTTTCTGCAAGGTACTCTGCAAGCACCATGAGTAGTGCAGATCCGACCGCCGGGTTACGGCGCACGAGGGATTTGAGTTCAGGTGAAAAAAGACCAAGGAGGGATGTCTGTTGTGTTGCCCTGGCAGTCTCTTCTCGCCTGACATCACCAAACATTGATGCTACTCCAAACACCTGGTTCGAACCAAGTATAGAGGGGCTCGAATCTGAGGGAGGCGAGGAACTGACCAGATCTACGGTACCATCTTCGACGATGTAGAGTCCAAGGCCGGGATCACCTTCGTAGTAAATGATCTCGTCACGTTTGTAGTGTCGTCTGTGCAGTGAACTGGCGATGTGGAACAATTGTCTGCGGGTCAGCGCGCTAAGCAGGTTAACCTCCCGAAGCACAGCTACCACATCAGCCTTGGAGTTGTCCTCCCGAGCAGCGAACATGCGCGATACTCCACTTCGCACAATGGCAAGAATCTTTTTTATCCAGGCTTGCATGGTTAAAAGGAAATATTAAAACGTATGACCAATTCCAAAATGTAGTACTGGATCGGAAAATCCATCCGGATAGAAGCCACGTACCGATCTGGATGGGTCGTACACTTTGTATCCGATATCAATACGCGCAATAAAATACTCCCAGGCAATACGTATACCTAATCCCGACCCGACACCAATCTCCTTGTAGACAGATCCCAACCGGAATTGGCCATCGACATCATCGTCATCGGTCTCAATTCCGGGGTTTCTTGGTCCGAACCAGATATTACCTGCATCACCAAATAGCGCGAATATCCAATCCGCTGCCAGTACGTTTGTAAACATTGTTGTGCGCATCTCAACGCTGGACTCCAGTTTGATGTCGCCGCCAAGAATATTTGTAGTTTCTGTAGACGAAGTAGATCCAGTTGAACCGAGTTCAGCCGCACCCGGACCAAGTTCGCCAAGTTGCCATCCACGGACACTGAAGGCTCCCCCGCTGAAGAACCGTTTATCGAATGGAGCAACAGGTGAGCCACCGGTCGGATGTACGACGCCACCCAGTGCACGAAAAGCAACCACCGTTACACGATTCATTCGTCGATACTGACGAAGGTCTGTGACAAAGCGAACGTAAGGTCGATAGATCAGTCGTGGGTCCGTTTCACTCGACCCGAAGAACGGCAAGGCTGGCAGACTGCCTTCAACAGAATCCGGTGTAAATACATATCGATCGAGAAATGATGGAAGTGTCCCTCCTACTTCACCGGACAGATCATAAGAATAACCTTCCTCACGGCGCAAAGGATTGACGTTCGTCGACCGGAATGTGTACCTGAGAGCGTTGTTAACCTGGGGACTTGTGTAGTCCTCCAGAATCCTTGCCCTCTGTAATGGATCATCACCGATTGATGCCAGAAGAGGTTCCAGAAACTCTTCATTGAATCCGCGAATCGTGTCAGGATTGCTAACACTCAGATCGATAACATCAACGAGAGATGCAATAGTCGGGGTGTGCTGCAGCTCGAGTCTGAACCTCATATTTCCGCGACCCCTGATGACAAGCTTCAACTGATCCCGCCGGGCAGCAAGCAAAGTCACGCTGAAGCGTGATCGGGAGTCAAACAACGATATACGATTGTCAATCCCGCGAAACGGAAAAATCAAATAGGGGTACAGTATCGTCGCTGAAACTTCTCCCTGAGTCGAGGTAAACAAGCGGAAGTCACTGTCGGCGGCGATTGACCCTGAAGCACGCAGTCTGAAATTCTCGCCTCCTCCAAGTGTGTTGAGATTCCTGTAGGACATACCGATTCCAGTACCAAGTTCCGTATCGGCACCTCCCAACACGCCTCCCCGCTGAAGCATGAATGTTTCCAGGCGGATCTGGTGTCTCCTGCGAGTTCGAAGCTCGATTTCAGTAGGTAATGCGGGTGATCCCGAAAGCGTGTCGACGATCGATTCAGATTGAATATTTGTATAGGTGAATATTCCACTGGCTTCGAGGCGCTGCTTCGTCGCGGTGAGCTGACTTTGGTCGAACCATTCACCGGGCCGGAACCGGAGAGATCTTCGCAAAAGAGATGATTCAAGTTGACTCTCATACTGATAATCTGCTGTCACGAATGCAAGCGATTCTCCATCGTCAACAACAATTGTTCTGAGCGTGTCAGAACGTGCTTTCTCGGATTGCTCAGGGCCCTGAACAGCAATGGCAACATCGCTAAAGCGATATCTTTCTCCGGCACCGATGGTCAGCGTGACATCGAACGAGTCCGGGGAGAACGGGAATACGATAGCACGTATCGAATCTCGCGTCACCGTAGCATAGCCAGAGTTTCGCAGGACATTTACAATGCGGGTACGTTCCTCAATAAGTAGCGGCTCCGAGTAACGATTAGGTGACCGTGCCACATCATCGGCATCTGCGATCAGCGATTCGGTCGAGATTCTGGACCGCACCTGACCACTAATTGCATCCACTCCCGTAAACTCAAGCTTCCGAATGTATGTCGGAGGACCCTTTTCGATAACGAATCGCACTGTAACCCATGGTGACTTGTCGTGGGCAACAACCTCGGCGTTGACATCTACTCGCCTGAAGCCTTCCTGCAGGTAGAACAACCTGAGTCGTTCAATGTCTGCGTCGACGATTTCTTGTTGATAGGCCGCAGGCGGCTCACCTGTCGACATAAGTGCGCGACCAAAAATCGTCTTGCCCGGAGCCCCAAGCTGATAGAGCCACAGCCACCAGCGAAATCCGGGAATCTGTAGAAACTCCCTGTTGGCTTTAGTGCGTGTTAGAGTCTGAAGCTGGAAGTCCGTGAACAGCGTGTTTCCCGCGAACTGTACGCTTGCAATCCGCTGGTCCGGCGGTTCTGGTTCGGAAACGTCCTGCGCGGAAGTAGAGGATATCAGGAAAACGTGCGCCACGAAAAGCACGGAAAGGCGCAGACAGATATTGGGATTACTTGGGCTAATCACGCGGTGCGAAATGCTAACGATTCAATAAGATCGGGACTCGCAATGGACCTGACTGTAACCGTTGGCGGCACCTTATTGTTGCGCCGGAGCTCTATTCGTCTTCGTAGTAGAAATCATCGTCTGCCGTGGGGAAATCAGGCCAGACTTCTTCGATACTCTCATACGGCTCACCGTCATCTTCCATTGCCATCAGATTGTCGATCACTTCGAGAGGAGTTCCGGTGCGATCAGCGTAATCGATAAGCTCATCTTTTGTCGCGGGCCATGGTGCGTCTTCCAGGTAAGAGGCAAGTTCGAGTGTCCAGTACATGGTATTCAGACGCAGACTCAACTGCAGAGTTGTCGTATTTTTATTAGATAGAGCCCAGAATTCGACTCACAATAGAAAGCCACGGCTAAAAAAGCAAGTAATTCGCACGGGTTCTGCAAGCGTCACAATTTGACCGGATCGGCAGGAATATGCCGGAGACAGGCACTCAGGGGATTAGTCGAGCGAAGATTGATCTTTCTGGGAATCTTCAAGCAGCGTCTTGTACGCTTGCGGAGAAAGATTCGGTGCAAAGAAATAAATCGGATTTACCGGTTTACCTTTGAGGTCTCGAACTTCATAGTGGAGATGCGGGGCTTTGGACAGGCCCGTGTTGCCACTCAAACCGATTACGTCGCCGCGGGATACGGTTACGCCGCGTTTGATGTTTGTTGGGATAGACGACAGGTGCGCGAACGTTGTCACGTAACCAACTGTCGGATGTTTAATGCGAACATAGTTCCCGAGGCCACCGCCTCTACCTGCCTGCACAACGACACCATCGCCGGGTGCAACGACCTTTGTACCGGTCGAGACAAGAATGTCTATCCCGTTGTGAGGTCTGTAGATATTCAGTATCGGATGCAGTCTGCGACCAAACCCTGAGACGACTGGTCCGTCTGAAGGAACGAGAGCCGGCATCTCAGCCATCTGCACGTTGTGTTCGCGAGCCAGCGAACTGAGCTCACGATAACTCGTGTTCTGCAAGTTTATCTGGCGCTCGAGACGATCAAGTGAGGCTGCTGTACTCCTCAAAAGTGTAGCGGTACTTTCTGAATACCCGTCATATTGAGCATACGGATCCGATCCACCAACACCAACCTGGAGAACGTCGTCGGAGATAGGCTCCGTCTGCAGAAGGGTTCGGTAGAGATTTTGATCGACATCAGAAAGGTGCCCCAGTTTCCCTTCGACCTCGGCCATGCGATCACCCACGTCAAGCAGGTGGTTTTGAAGGACGGCATTCTCACTGATGAGTGCCATCTCTTCAGGGGTTTTGACGAACTTGTCAAGACCAATTGTTAGAAGTACTCCGAGGATAATGGCGACCGACCCGATGTGTAGCCACATCTTGTACCTGTCCCGTTTGTCCTCGACGAGCTCTACGAACTGGCAGAGCTCCTTATCATAGTAATACTTCTTCAATTGTGACATCTATTACAAAGTCTTGGCGTTGAGGGCCAACTCACATCCTGGCACTTGCCATCGCCCTTTCGCGTCGACCGTTTCGCCGAGAGGTTTTCCAACCGCGCGCTGAGGTGCATAAAGTGAGCCAATATATGCGAAATTGGTGCCTTGTGTCAACCGAACCAGCCCTGAACCACTGTCCTATTTCCGCTTTTTGTCAAAGATTTCAGAGTCACAACGGCCACTTGTCTCACTGCCAGACCCGTTTCAGGAGTATGATATACCTATCGGATAGCCCTGGGATGATATTAAACGATGACCGCCAATCTTCTTCTGACATCAACAAATTGATATTAATACACTTAAGTGTACCGTACTGGGGCTGGAAAGGACTAGACCTACCCGGAGATCACAAGTTGGTCCGGCAGGTCATTGCGCTGGGGATTAGGATTCAGAAGGGGCCCGGTTAGCGGAAGCTCGAAGGCGGTTACGAAATGGGCCAGCGTTGCGAAAAAGAACTCTTGCTGGAATTCCACAAAGTCCGAGTCAAAGCCGTGCTTGTCATCCTCATGGCCCTCAATCTCCAGAAAAAAACTCCTGGGCCAATCGGGATATTGCGTCTGAGACTGCTTGATCAGGTCAAAGCAATTTGAAACCGCATCCTCAAATGTGTCTGTATCCCGGACAATATGCAGTATCGAGACTGTGTTGTCGAAGTTCATTGCAATGCCCGGAGCGTCCGGTTTCGAGTATTGAGGCACGAACTGTGGACCTTCGTCCTTTTCGAAATCATCGATCATCATTCATCTCCATAACTTCCAGGTCTTCGTCTGACATTTCATCATCAACATCTTGATCGTCGTCATCTTCATTGTCATCCTGACTGCCGGACACGCTTCCTATCTCTCCGAGGTCAAATGAGTCCTCGACCCCGATAACACTATTGGCCAGTTCACCTGATAAAAACCGACCCGTATGCGTGTCGATTGCGGCCATTTCCTCCGGAGTTCCTACGGCGACGATACACCCTCCCGATTCCCCGCCTTCAGGCCCGAGATCAATAATGTGGTCAGCCACTTTCACGACATCCAGGTTGTGCTCGATCACAAGAACAGTATTCCCCCGCGCAACGAGAGCTTGTAAAACATCGAGGAGGTGTTTCACATCTTCGAAGTGGAGACCCGTCGTTGGTTCATCAAGAATGTATAACGTATTCCCGGTTCCGGGTCGGGACAGTTCCTTCGACAATTTGACCCTCTGGGCTTCGCCGCCGGACAGTGTCGTCGCCTGCTGGCCCAATCGAATATACCCCAGTCCCACCATATTCAATGTCCGCAGTTTCCTTGCGATACGCGGTATGTTCGCAAAGAACTCAAGGGCTTCCGAGACTGTCATCTCCAGGACGTCCGCAATCGTCTTTTCGCGAAAACGCACCTCCAATGTCTCCGCATTGTAGCGCCGGCCGTTGCACGTTTCGCACTCTACGTATACGTCAGGAAGGAAATTCATTTCGAGTTTGACAATTCCTGCCCCCTTGCACGCTTCACATCTTCCACCTTTGACGTTGAAAGAAAAACGACCGGGTTTGTAGGCCCGGATCTTCGACTCGGTTAGCTCTGCAAAGATGTCACGAATCAGGCTGAACAGTCCGGTGTACGTGGCAGGATTGGACCTGGGCGTTCTGCCGATCGGTCGTTGATCAATCTCTATGACTTTGTCTACGTAGTCGAGACCATCAATTTGTTCGTAAGGAAGCGGTTGTGTTCGGGCGTTATGATAGTGCGCCGACAGAATCGGATAGAGAGTCTGATTGATGAGACTCGATTTCCCCGAGCCTGAAACCCCTGTGACCGCAATGAACCGACCCAGCGGAATCCTGAGGTCATTGCCTTTGAGATTGTGACCACGTGCACCTGTCAACACAAGCTCGTGACCATTGCCCGCCCGTCTCCTCGGAGGAACCAGAATATGCCGACTTCCCGTTATGTACTGGACCGTCATGCTCTCCTTGACCTTATTGATCTCGGCCGGCGTCCCTGCTGCCATTACCACACCACCGTGTTCGCCGGCACCGGGTCCAAGATCGACCACATAGTCAGCAGCCTCGATCATCTCCCGATCGTGCTCAACGACGATGACCGAATTGCCCAGGTCCCTGAGTTTCTGGAGCGACGCAATCAATCGTACATTGTCCCGCGGATGCAGGCCTATACTTGGTTCGTCAAGAACGTACAGGACACCGACGAGCTGCGTCCCGATCTGGGTTGCCAGCCGGATCCGCTGACTTTCGCCGCCGGAGAGAGATCTTGCACTCCGGTCGAGACTCAGATAATCAATACCGACATCCAGTAGAAAGCCAAGCCTGTCAGTTATCTCTTTACGGATAGGCCTTGCGATGACTTCAGCGCGTCCATCCAGCTCAAGGTGGGTGATGAACTCATGGAGTGACGCAACATCCATTGTCACGAGGTCCTTTATGTTCTTGTCAGCAATGCGGTATGAAAGACTCTCCCTTTTCAGCCTCCCTCCTTCACATTCCGGACAGCGGACGCGGCTCAGGTATGACTCGGCCCAGCGCCTGTTCGAGGCAGAATTTGTCTGCTGATACGTGTGCCATACGTGTCCGAAGATTCCGCCGAACCGGTGCTTGTAAACAACCTCACGATCCTTGTATTTGTAGACGATATCGAACTGGCGATCTCCAAGGCCATCCAGCACGGCCGAACGCTGCTCTTCGTTCAGATCGCAGAACGGCGTATCGAAGTCAATCTCGTATTCGTCGGCGACTGCTCTGAGTTGGCTGAACACCCAGATGTCTCGCGGTTTACCTATCGGATGCAGTGCACCGTCATTAATGCTCAGCTCCGGATCCGGTACGACCAGGTCCTCAGCAACTACTCGTTTTACTCCCAATCCATTGCACGTCGGACAAGCTCCATACGGTGAGTTGAATGAGAAACTATTCGGTGATGGATCGTCATACGACAGCCCGTCCTTTGCTGAAAACAGGTGCCTGCTGAAGACATGATCTGTGCTGCCATCTTCGTCGTCGAGAACTGAGGTGATCAATACACCATTTCCCATTCCGAGCGCGGTGTCGACAGACTGTGCAATACGAGGACGTATTCCCTTCTTGATAATCACCCGATCGACCACAACCTCGATGTCATGCGTTTTATATCGATCGACCTTCAGTCCCTTTTTGAGTTCGATGACCTCGTTGTCTACACGGACGCGCTCGAATCCCTGCCTCGATATCTGTTCAAACAGTTCACGGTAGTGCCCTTTTCGGCCGCGGACCACCGGGCTGAGGATGAGCATTCGCGTCCCGTTGGGAAAGCCGGTGATGCCGTCGATTATTTCATCGTCGGACTGTCGCCGCATTTCGTCTCCGGAGATGTACGAATACGCTGTCGACGCACGGGCGTACAGGAGTCTGAGGAAGTCGTAAATTTCGGTAACGGTACCGACAGTCGACCGGGGATTGCTGCTGACGCTTTTTTGCTCGATCGAAATTACTGGAGACAGGCCGTCGATGAAGTCGACGTCGGGACGCTCCATCATTCCCAGAAACTGACGCGCATACGCGCTCAGGCTCTCCATGTATCGCCGCTGTCCTTCGGCATAAATCGTGTCGAAGGCCAGACTTGATTTCCCGCTACCGGACAAGCCGGTTACCACCACCAACTGATTCCGCGGAATATTAAGATCGATGTTCTTCAGATTGTGCTCGCGTGCACCTCTGATGACGATCTCCTGATCCATCCCGTCCAAGTCCCGTTTGTTCGTTGCAAACAATTGGATACCGTAATTATCAGGCTTCGTTCCACGATCGACGGATCATTCAGTCGGGTGAGCGCTTAGCCGGACGTTCCGGTTGGACGAAGTTTGCGGGTCTCGTTTACGACAAGGTATGGCTCGAGTCGTGTCGATCCGTCGCCTTCAAATCCCGGTTGGAAAGATGGCGGGATCGCCGGCTGCTTCAGAAATCGTCCCTTGTTATCGACGGGCTCCCAACGGGCGGGCATTCTATACAGGTACCTACCGATGCCCCACTGAACGGCAGCACGACGCATACTGGTTGTCAAGCCGCCTTTGACTGCCTCGATATCCGTATTGCTGGCGCCATCCCATTTCGTTATCCACTGGCCATCGACATAGATCGATATTCCGCAAAGGACACCACCATCCGGACCGACGTCATACTCGTTTCGCCAGTTCTCCGGTCCACAAACCTCATCGAGGCGATCCATTATCGCCCTGCTAGTCAGGTATGGAACGGCCATAGCGCGTGTCCTGTCCTTCGTGTATACAACAGGCTTCCATTCGACGTCCACGTGGGCAAAATATCGCTGAAGACGCTTAAAATCGATCGTTCGAGTCATCGTGTTCCTCCGTTGATTGAATCTCAATCGAAACGTACGACGGAGGGTGTGACATCTTTGTGTCACATGGTATCAGATTCCTGAAACTTGATTTTTCTGCGGTCTCTTTTCCGACGATAGATAGCGCACCATTTCCTCCACATCGACAGCAGAGTAGCCGTCCGATGAATCGACTACGTAGTGCGCCTTCGGATTGAATTGACCCGTAAATTCAAACCACTCGGTGTACAACTCCGAAAGCATTTCGGGAGCCCTGTAAAGCTTGTGCATTCGGAAATAGCAGACCATCATCTTCATGAATTCTCCAGGCCTGATGAGGGTTCGAGCCATCATTTTCAACATCGGTCTCGCAGCGAACCTCTGCCGGAGTGTGTCTGTTGTAGTCAAAAGGGTTACGAACTCAAGACTCTCACATTCTGCCAGCAAGTGAAGGGCCCGGTCTTTTGCGAACTGACCTCCTTGTCCACCGAACTTCCATATGCGCAGGATGTCATAGTGGAAGAAAGCTCGATCCAGCTCGGGCGGACACTCTGGCGGGAGCCAGCCAGGCGCGAATGCAAGCCAACTTTGCGGGTCAGTGATCCCGAGAATGGCCGACAACTGGGGATTCTCTCCCTTTTGTAGCGCCCTCAAGGCAAACGTCTTTCCGGAACATGGTGGACCGGCAACACAAATGAGGCGTCGCACGTTTGGATATGTTGAGGAATTGATCATATTGCCTGAACGCATGGTCGGTATTTGGTACCGGAAAGGCCATGTTATTGAAACGGTAAGTCAATATTATCGAACTTTTGCACGGTGTGTCAAAAATTGACTCGGATTGTAACCGCTCTATGCGCCGGTTGCGTATCCTAACATTTTGAAGGAGAAGGATGGGTACGGTCTACATAATCAGTCTGATTGTCGGTGGATTCTTTGTTTTGCTTTCCTTGTTGGGAGGAGACAGCGACTCGGACCTCGATTTGGATGGAGATTTCGACGCCGACTTCGATCTTGATGCAGATGGAGGGCTTGACCTGGATGCTGACGGCGGAGACATCGGGGCTGGAACAGGCCTGGTCGACTTGCTTTCGATCCGAACCCTGTTTCTCTTTGCCGCTTTTTTCGGATTAACGGGTGTACTGCTTGGACTCGCCGGCTCTTCCGAACCAGTCCGACTTGCGCTGTCGTTGATCACTGGAATCATCGCGGGCTTTGGTGGTAACTATCTGATAAAGAAGGTCGGATATGCGACGGTTTCGAGCGACGTGTCCCAGAGGGACCTGAAAGGTTTGACGGGCCGGGTCTTGTTACCGTTTGATGGCAGCCAGAAAGGAAAAGTTGAGGTCATCGCGAGGGGGCAGCGCATGCAGCTAACCGCTCGATCGATTACCAATGACCGGAATAATACATTTGAGAAAGGTGACGAAATTGTGATCGTTAATCTTGACGGTCAGATCGCTACCGTAGTTAAACCTGATTGATTGATATGGAATTATTTATTGTCCCTTTTGTACTGATAGTTGCGTTTATGACAGTGCTCGGAATCATCCGGGCCAATCTTAAGATCTGTCAGCCGAACGAAGTTCTGATCTTCAGTGGTCGAAAGCGTCAACTCCAGTCCGGCGAGGAAGTGGGGTACAGGGTAATCAAGGGTGGTCGAGGCTTTAGAATTCCAATCATAGAAAAAGTCGACCGGCTTGCACTCAACACTATTCCGATTGACCTCACAGTGACAAACTCGTACAGCAAGGGTGGTATTCCGCTGGCTGTTCGCGCCATAGCGAACGTAAAAATTGGTTCTCGTGAGGTAGAACTCAACAACGCCGTCGAGAGACTGCTTGGCAAAACGCTCGATGAGATACAGATGATTGCCAAAGAGACACTTGAAGGAAACCTGCGAGGGGTCCTTGCTTCGTTGACTCCAGAAGAGGTTAACGAGGATCGCCTGAAGTTCGCGCGCGAACTGCTCGATGAAGCGGATGGTGACCTGGGGCTGCTCGGGCTGCAATTGGATACGCTAAAAATTCAGAGCGTTGAGGATGACCGTGGGTATCTCGATGCCATCGGACGTCAGAGTTCAGCAAATATCATTGCCGCCGCCGAAATTGTTGAAGCAGAAAAGCGGGAGGATGCAAAACTCGCCGAGGCGAAAGCTGACAAAGCTATTGCTGAGGCTGAAAATGAGGTGCGGATTGTCCGCGCCAAGCTAGCAGCTGAGGCAGAAGCTGAGGAAGCCAAAATCTCCGTAGCTGCTCTCGTTTCGGAAGCGATTGCGCAGCAGGAACTGGCAGAACAGGAGATCGCGCTGTCAGAAAAACGGCAGCGTGCTTCGGTCATTGTCGCGGCCGAGGCAGAGCGAAAAGCGAAAGAAGAGATCGCAAAGGGTGATGCGGCTCGCATCATTGAAGACGGGCTAGCAGAGGTCGACGTAATCGCCAAGAAACTCGAGCTCTGGAAGAGTGCCGGTAATGATGCCGAAAGGTTATTCCTGATTCAGATGCTGCCGGATATTCTCAGGCAGGTTGTCCAGACCGTGGATAACCTCAAGATCGACCAGCTTACTGTTGTGGACTCGGGTTCAGGAACCGGTGGTGGCGTGCCCGCTGTCTTTAATCAGATTGCTGGAGCGACTCCGGCGCTTCTTGAAAGCCTTAAAGCATCAACCGGCGTGGATATCGCAGGAATGCTGCAAAATGCTTCGAAGCCAACACGGGATGATACGTAAGTGACGCCACGTTGGGTGGTCATTATTCTAACCGACGTGGGTGGCGCACAGCGACCCGGTAAACCTCTACCCGCACCCGGAGGTATTTTACACACAGTCGGGGCTCATGCCGCACGACCGGTCACAGGTTTACCGCTATCGAGTCGATGAATCGAGGTCTCACGAGCGATGTCGAGGTCAACCTGGTGACGCATCGCATATGCGATGGATAGCGAGCCCGATGTCCATCCGTGGGCAATCTTGCGAACAGTTTGTGATGCCCGGTTTTTTAGAATCTGACTCGCACCCGATATGAAGAGCGATGGGTTGGCAGTCACGAGCAGGTACGCCAGATCATCCAAATGGAAAAAAAGTGTCACCGCCGGTACAGTGTAGACCTCCGTCAACAAACCCATTGGATAACGAGGATTCCAGTCGCTCCCATCCCCAAAACTGGCATCAGCGGTGAAAGCCACCGTTTCGTACTCTCCAACGAGGAGAACATCGACGTGCCGATCGAGCAATGCTCCGCCTGATTCTACACCGGGTATGTGAATATCAGTTTCGACTATTACAGTTTCGTTTATCAATGGTCGAAGCACTGCAAGAAGCGTTTCTGCGGCTGGACTGCTATAGGATGCTTTCATGATACCGGGAGGTTTCGTTGCTGATTTCCAATAATACTCAAGACCCTGTGACAACATTATGTCATAGGCCTCGCCATGAATTTGGTCCATTCTGGATACCCACGTGCCCAACTGTGGGAACCGGCCGATAACCGCGGTTTACTTACTGATGTAAAAACACTCGCGAACTGCGATGACCCTGTTGAATCTGAAATCATATCTCATAGCGCTCACTGTCCTTGTCTGCACGGCATTGACAAGTGTTGGTTATGGTCAGGGATTCAGCGGTTTCAACGGTAGGAATCATCCGGAATTGGACTGGCTGGCAGCGGAGACCCAACATTTCGTTGTTGTTTATCCCGACCATCTCGCCGGAATTGAATTCGAGGTCGGTTCTATTGCGGAAGAGTCATATCGTGTGCTGGAGCAAAATCTTGGAGTCAGTTTTGATCGCAAGATTCGAGTCTATGTGTCGGACGAGGATGAAATCGCCAATGGTTTTGCAATGGATGTCGGCAATGGCCACACGAACATCTGGGTTCATGTCAATGACATTGCTGAAACGTGGACCGGCCGAGAAAAATGGCTACGCAAAGTCATTGCGCATGAACTTGCTCATATTTTCCATTATCGGACTGTTCGTTCCAGGTGGCGACCGTTCGACCGGCTTGCTGGAAACGCGCTGCCGCGGTTCTGGACAGAGGGACTTGCGCAATATCAAACGGAGCGATGGGATACATTCAGAGGCGAGCGCTGGCTTCGAACGGCAGTTCTTGATGATCGCCTGTCGTATAACGATGGTCGTTCTATCTGGAATGGCCACCTACTTTATGCCGTGGGCAACTCCCAGGTCCGGTATTTTGCCGAGCAGTATGGTGACTCGACACTGAGTACGATGCTAACTGTTCGAAGGCCGATTTTCTTTGGACTGGCCAAGGTGCACGATTTCGAGCACGCTTTTAAAGTCGCGACTGGAGACAGTTATTCCGAGTTCAGGGACGACTGGCGGAGGCACATCAATATTCAGTACAATACTCTTGCCTCAACAATGGAGAACGTCGACTCGCTCGGTCAGGAACTCGTACATCTTCCCGGACAATACGTGTACGACATACGATACGACAAAGGCTCCGACGAGTTTATTGCTTCTCTTCTGGAATCAATCGAGAGACCGGTCAATAGACTTGTCGCAACTAACCGACTAAATAGTCATAGTCGCATTCTTGAAGAAGGCTCAATCGGTCCCCAGGTTTCTGTTGCAGGAGATCGTACCGCCTTTAGCATGCGTAATCGTGGATCGGCAGGTTCAATTGTCAATGATGTTTTCGTAACACGTCATAATTCGGTTGAGCCAGAGAAACTCACGACCGATCGAAGGGCCTCGTTCCCCGATCTCTCCTCCGACCAGTCGATGGTTGCATTCGTAGCGACAGATGCTGGAACAGCCAACATTGTCGTCAGGAATCTGGAAAGCGAGTCTGAACGTCGGCTGACAACTTTCCAAGGCGATCACCAGATTGGTAGACTCAGGTGGAGTCCCGACGACCGATCAATTGCTTTCTCCTCGTTCGATACGGTCGGTGATCGAACAATCGAAATCGTTGATGTAGAAAACGGTGAGCATCTCCGGCTAACTGACGGCCGCTTTGATGACAGAGGACCTGTCTGGTCTCCGGACGGTCGAAGAGTTGCGTTTACATCGCTGCGTGACGGCGTCCCGAATGTGTTTATCGCAAACGTCAGAACCGGAACGATCAGAAGAGTCACCAACGTAGTAACCGGCACAGCGGTGCACGACTGGATTGTTACGACGAAACCGGATTCAACGACTGTCGAGAGACTTGTCGTAGTGAGTGCCAGATCGAAATCGAGCGACGTGGTCAATCTTGTCGACCCGTCCCGGACACCACATGTGACGCACCGCGAACAGTCGGCAGAATTGTGGCGATGGACCGAGCGTCGACCTCCAAATGTAGTACCCGAGCAGATACCGATCGATCAAGACGTGATAGTCGACAGGTTACGCTATAACTCTCTGTCGAACCTTACGCACACATTCAGTCTTGCATCCCCGTACTACAATTCAGGCACAGACTGGGGTTTGTTTGGTATGACGGCATGGATGGAACCACTGGGCAAGCATCTTATTTTCGCTACCGGTGGACTTTCTATTCCATCGTTCAGTGCATCCTCCTTTCTATCTCTTTCATATGTAAACAGGCAGTTTCGTCCCACCGTACAAACCAGCCTGTACCATCTACCGACTTCGGTTCGACCGTACGGTAATACTGTGATTGAAGAAAGGGCTACCGGCACAACATTGTCCGCCTTCCTGCCAATCGATCGTTTTGCGAAACCGTACTCTTCTTCGACGGCGTTTGCCAGATTCAGATTCATGTCGGTCGAGCCCGTCAATCCCGAATCTATACCGGTATTTGAAAATCTACTTCCACCTGAGTCCGGATCGCAGGTAGATCTGAGACTGGGAGTAGTCACCCGGAAGTTACTCCCGTACAGGCACAACCTTGTCCACCCTCTGGATGGCCATGGTGTTCGTCTGCGCGGAACCATTGGAGTGCGAAATAGCGACATCGACAAACCGTTTGTCATCGGAGATATTGCTGCGTACAAGATTCTTCGCGCTCCGGGTATGTCACGATTCATGCTGTACGGTCGCATTCAGGCTCAGGAAGGCACTGCTCTGGCACAAAACTATATGGGCCTTTCACGCTACGATGAGCTACGGATATCTTCCCCGAATTTGTTTGAGATTACATTTTCGGATGTTGAACGAGTTCGCGGCTACCGGTCGTTTGTTGTCGGAAACCGTCTCGCTTTCGCAACTGCCGAATACAGAGTACCGGTCGCGCCCAGCCTTCAAACTAGAATACTTGGTGTGCTGTCTTTCGGCAAAACAACAGCCTCCCTGTTTGCGGACGGGGCAATTGTTTTCACTGACCAGGACTTTGCCGGCAGAGATGCACGACTTGGTGCCGGGATCGAACTCAAGAATGCGCTTACGATCGGAAATGCGATCACTTTTATGCATGCTTTAGGGGCTGCATGGCCTCAGGATGATTTCTCTGTGGGAAAGTATGAGATCTACTATCGCATTCGGACTTCACTTCCATTCTGATCCGGCGTCGGGACGTTACGTTGTCTGACAGATTATTTGTTACTTTGGGATAATTCGTTGCGCATCTGCCATTCGTTGCCCCTATGCAATCCACTTTCCGGTCTTGTTTCATTATGCTAGCTGGCCTGCTCCTGTTCGGAGCATGCGGCAACAGCGAGCCCCCGGAGCCCGTGACCGGTGTCCCGCTCGAGAGCTCACTTGAAGATGTCATGCCGAGCGATACAGTTCGTACTGTTGTCGAACCTCCGGACTCCAGTCAGGCAGCGCTTGTCGATTCGTCTGATCTTGCCAGGCGTCTTTCTTCTATCGAGGATAAACTCGCTGCTATCGAAAAAGCGATTTCCCAGACGGAGCCTCCCTCAAGCCGGGCATCTACTGACACGATTTCAACTGCTTCGCCGCGAGACGCACTTGGCAGCGCCGCCGACAATCTGGGCAACTTCGGCCTGAAGATCTTCTTCTCCATAATCCTGCTCTTCTTGATGTACTTCTTCATCAAGATAGTCGTCTGGATACTGGACACCGCTTCAGAACGGAGTGCAAGCCGACGGCTCTTTTTCAAGAAGCTCATCCCAATCGTACGTATCGTTTTCTGGTCGTTCGTTATCTATCTGATTATTGCCAAGGTCTTTAACGTAGACCGCCAGGGCTTGCTTGCAGCGGGTGCCGCTCTCGGTGTCGCAGTCGGTTTCGCCGCACAGGATGTCCTCAAGAATATCTTTGGTGGGATACTGATCATCCTTGACCAACCTTTTCAAGTCGGCGACAAAATTAACGTCGGCGGTACGTATGGCGAGGTTGTCTCAATCGGTCTGCGCTCGACACGCATAGTGACTCCGGATGACAATCTTGTTTCGGTACCTAATACCCAGGTTGTCGATGGCCAGGTGGCAAATGCGAATGCTGGAGCACTGCATTGTCAGGTCGTGACAACATTGTATTTGCCGGGTGATACAGATGTCGCAAAGGCGCGCAAGATCGCGTACGAGGCTGCTGCCAATTCGAAGTATGTTTATCTGGACAAGCCTATTGTAGTCCTGGTAAAGGACTTTTATGAGTACCGGTTTTTGACAAAAATCCTGGTCAAAGCATACGTGCTGGATACTCGATACGAGTTTGCCTTTGCATCTGAGATCACTGAAACTGCCAAGGCAGAATTCTTGAAAGCGGGTTTGCTTACGACCGACCAGGATGTAGCTGCTTTTGATCATCAAACGGCGTCACGAAACTGATGGATTCACGAGCAGAGATGGAGAATCTTGTTGACATACCGACGCCGATTCAAAACGATGAGGCTCCAGCAGATGAACTGCAGATAGTTTATGAGACTGTAAAGTCGTTTACCGACGCTGAGTACGAACGTTTTAAAAGCCGCGTACGAGCATCGATATTTGAACCGTTGACCAACCTCAGAGTGGAGTTGGCGGACGCACACAGATCAATTCTCGAAAGTCTTGAGAGCGCGGTGACGAGAAAATCGTTGTGGCAATTTCAACGAGACTATCGCGAGGATGTAGAGCACGCGGTCATCGAAAGGCTACAGTCATTCCTCGACAAGGCTCAGCCGGCGCAGGTACTCAACGATCAGTACGATACGTTTCTCGCTGCACTTTCGGATCACACAGTAACATTCCCCGAGATTGTAGAAGTACCATTCGACGCAAACATCTTCCAGCCGCATCCCGATGATTCTTCAGGGATAACTGCCAGAAAACTCGCAAAGCGCCTGTCGCTCCGCAGCAAGCACATGTTGTCCACTGTCCGAAGTGATGATGTTGAGTCTGAACCGGTTCAGAGCGTACCGGTACGCGATCTTGTTACGTATCAGCTTAAACGCAGAGTCCCGGCCGCAGCGGTAGACGAATACAAACAAGCGCATGTTGAGCTGGCATCAGTCGTTAGTTCACTTGAACGCGGATTGTCGGTCTGGTTTTCGAGTGTGTTGCTGGTAGACCGGAAGCTCGGCAGATCCACCGGCGAGGATCAGCTCCAGGATAGTGTGTCCGAAGAGGACTCAAAGCTATTCGATCGCGTAATCGAGGCCGCCCGCAAATTGCAGGATGCACTTGAGGATGAGGCAGCTACAGAAGTCGTGTCATCGCATGACAGTATGTACTCGTACTCGTGGGAACTCTTTCGTCTGGGACTTGAAGGGCGCGGCACGTTCCTGTCCGCTCTACCAATACCCGTTAGTCAACTAGGGTCGCCCCGGATTGTGGGCGGTGCTGAGGATGCCGGGGCGGAATGGATTTCGTGGCATAAGCAGGTTGATGACCGACTTACGATGATCAACTCGCTGATTGATCTCCGCGACGAAATGCTTTCGATTGAAGGTAGAATGATTGAGCGGATCCGAACCGCCACCGTGGATTCGTTTGTCAGCGCTTTCGGTAAACTAGCTTCCCAACTAGAAAAGTCAAGATTACTGGTTGCCGATTCCGGTCAGTCAATTGACTCGGTCGAGGACTTACCTGCATATACGACATTGCTCAAGAGTATTCGAAAGGAAGTTCTGGGCACGACCTCCTGGCTATCATCGTTGCCGGGTTTCCTTGCCACCGATGCAGCTCTTGATGATGCCGGGTCGACATCGTGGAAAGAGCTGCAGGCATTCGTCGATAAAATGCCACAGGGATTAGTCATTCACCCGCTTGAAGAGAATGGAACTGTCGATCCACGGGTTGTATCGCGGCAGATTGAAATGCGCGAAACTATTCGGCAGGCACTTCACACCGACCTGCAGACCAGATTGAAAGAAATTGTCCAGCCGGTCAAGCAAGAACTCGTATCTGCATGGACATCTGCCGAGAGAATCGAGAGTATCGTCACATACAACATTGACGCAGCAGTGGACGAAATCCAGACGTTCGTTGCTGCGGAAGATGAGGACGACGAACGTACAATCGAAGACGTCCGGAACACTTGCGCAGAGCTTGCGGGGGATGGTCTCCAGCGTGCTCAGGCAAGCATCGAGGAGGCTGAACAATCAGTCGCCAGGGTAACCGACTCATTTGTCAGGAAGGTCGGTGACGAGTTGCTTAATGACTGGACTGTAATACACAAGATGATCCGACTCAGCGATGCTGCCGCCGAGAGATGGGTAGAAGTCTGGTCGCGATCTGTGCAACGACTCGAATCTGCCCGCTTTGTACTGGTCGAGCATGCTAAAACTGCGAATCATAGCCTTCGGCAATGGATTCGGTTGGGAGAGCGCCGTGCGCGTGGTTTAATCAAGAAAGGGCAAACGGTTGTAGGAGTCCTCGATCAGAGTGATGAAAAACGGGCTCAAACGGTATCAGCATTTGCCGACATTGCAGCGTTCAAACATGAGCTTCCGGTAGTCTATCGAAGGCTGTTCGGTTTTGACTCGCTTGCAACACCCACGCTGCTGGAGGGACGCTCGCGTGACCTCGTTTGGGTGCGAAATTTCGCAAGTCAGTGGAAAAACGACAGAGGCGGTGGGGTCGCGATAGTAATCGGAGCACTGGGTTCGGGCAGGACAAGCTTTCTCCATGTCCTTGACCAAACTGCGCTGAAAGGCATAAAGACGGTTTCACTCCAGTTCCATTCACGCATTACTGAGGAAGCGGAACTGGTCAAAGTGCTCGCATCGTCATTGTCCCTGACTGGTGGCTCGTCAACATTACTCGAGCTGGAAGAAGAAATGGCCGGCACTCCCGATCGCCTGTGCGTCCTCGTCGATGACACAGAACATCTTTTTCTTCAAACCTCATACGGACGAGAGCTTTTCGAACGGTTCATGTTGTTCGTGTCCCGGAATGACAAAAAGTTTTGCTGGATACTTACAATCGGCAAGCCGGCATGGCGATACCTGTCGAGTACAAACCTCCGCAAAGTGGGCTTCGCCGCATCCAGAGAGCTTAGTTCGGTCGACCGGACCGTATACGACTCAATTATTTTCAGCCGCCACCGTCGAAGCGGCATGCCGGTAGTATTTGAAGAAGCGAATACGGCGAAGAACGCATTGGCGGATCAGTTTTCGCGCAAGAGAAGTCCTGAAGAAGTACAAAAAACCCTCAGAGAATCATACTTCGAATCGCTGCGAAAAGCGAGCGGACAGAATATCATGCTTGCTCTGTTGTATTGGACGCGCTCTGTTGACTTTCTTGAGTCGGGAGACCTCCTGGTCAAACCTGTAAAACCGCTGTCGTTCGAATTCCTCAGTCGGTATGATTCAGGGCTTGCGTTCAGTTTGCGGTCTTTAATGGTCCACAAGACGTTGAGCGTTGAGGAACACAACACGGTGTTCAATATCTCAAGTGACGAGACTGCGTTTATCCTTGAGCGGCTTGTCAACGACAGGGTTATCTGCATTGCTAATGCTGACCCTGACGAGGAGATTGAACAACCTGAACGATACTCACCCGACATGAGGTTCAGAGTTCATCCTCTGGCTCTGCACCCGGTAGGTCAGATGCTTTCCGGAAGCAATCTTTTGCACTAGGGTATAGGAACTAGGAACTAGCAACCAGCAACTAGCAACCATTAAAAAAGGGCCACCGAAACCGATGACCCTTCTTTTTATCCAATGTGCATTTGGAGTTCTTCGCGACGATGTTTCTGACGGAGTTTTCGTAGCGCCTTTTCTTTAATCTGACGCACTCTCTCTCGCGTCAGCCCGAAACGCTGTCCGATTTCTTCAAGTGTAAGCGGGTGTTCGCGTCCGATACCGAAATACAGTCTCGTAATTTCAGCTTCGCGAGGATGAAGCAGACTGAGTGCACGCTCGATATCAATCTTCAGCGACTCATCCATGAGGGTGTCGTCTGGAGAAAGGTCTTCGTCGTTTGGAAGTACGTCGAGCAGCGAGTTATCATCGTCCTCGTTAAACGGCGCATCCATTGACAGGTGTCGACCTGTATGCTGCATCGCTTCCCGCACCTTCTCGACATCGACTTCGAGTTCTTTCGCAAGCTCCTCAATATTCGGCTGGCGCTCGTGTACCTGTGCAAGCTTCGCGCTCGTTTTGCGAATCTTCGAGATTGTCCCAATCCGGTTGAGGGGCAAACGCACTACACGAGACTGCTCGGCAAGAGCCTGTAGAATTGCCTGGCGAATCCACCAGACAGCATAGGAGATAAATTTAAAACCGCGGGTTTCATCGAAACGCTGCGCAGCCTTGATGAGTCCGTAGTTGCCTTCGTTGATCAAGTCAGCGAGCGTGAGCCCCTGTCCCTGATACTTCTTGGCGACGGATACAACAAATCGCAAATTGGCGCGGGTTAGTCGATGCAACGCTTCCTGGTCATTCTGCTTGATTCGCCGAGCAAGGTCTACTTCTTCTGCTGGCGTCAAGAGAGGAATTTGACCAATTTCCTGAAGATACTGGTCCAGCATTCGTTGCTGTCGAGGGACGTACATAGGCGTGTGGCGGTTAAGCAGTCGTAGCGTTATTAGGAATAATAAATCTTCTCCGTTGTTCCAGTTAAAACAATGGTTTGGAGTGGATGGCTACCGGTCTGGATTGTTTCTGCGGGGCGTTCGTCCACGCATTGTTGGTCGTGTTGTTCCCAATTTGACACTAATTTGCGCATTTAGAACAAGTTAAAGCATCGAGTTTGTCATCAGGAAGCTGCAATTCCAGCAGTCTCAAGTACGCTATCAGCTATCTGTCGTTCCTCGCTCATTCTTGGAACCTTGCTCTGGGCACTTACCCTCGTCTTGGTCTTCTTGAGCCACTTGAAATAAGTCCCCGGTGGAAGACTTACAATTTGAGGTGGACCGAACGCCTGCGCCTCCCTTCTGATCATGTAGTGCCGATTAATCTCCTGTAGGTATTCATCCATAACGGAAGACATGGTATCCAGATCCGCCGGAGGGGTGTCAAATTCAACCAGCCATTGATGGGCCGGCATTCGATCTACATCCGGCGGCGAAGGAGCCACATGATAATCAACGACAGCATACCCGAATTTTGCGCAGGCATACTCCAAAGTTTTACGTGCTTCATCTGCAAAGACAGCCTCACCATACTTGTCTATCATTTCACTGGTACGGCCTGCAACAACAATGCGGTGAGGATACAGTTGCGTAAACTTCACAACATCGTGAACGGGAAAGCTCCAGAGTCCGCTGACTGTTGATACGTATAGAGCGTACCGGATGTCGGTCTCGACCTCGCCGATTGTATATCTCCGGGCACCCGGTTTGTTGAACTCATCCATCCTGACAAACTGGTAGTGAACACCATTGTCGAGGTGAAGCAGCATATCGGGACGATCCGGATCATCCTGAAAAGAAAAGTAGCCCTCGGAAGCTCCATAGGTCTCGAGCAGGGCAACTGACGGCTTGCCGATCTGATCCATCAAGACTCTGCGATAAGAGCTCAGTGCAACGCCACCAGTGAAGATGGTCTGCAAATTGGGCCAGATCTCTGCGATTGAATTCACCTTCCTGTCGCCTTTATCGTTCACGTGGTCGATCAGACGCGTAAAAAGAATCATAGCCCATGTTGGTACAGTAGCTATCGCGCGGATATCCATTTTAGCGACATGCTCAACAACTGCATCCAACTTCTTTTCCCAGTTGCCGATAAACAAAATGTCGTTCGGAACTGCCTGGTAGTACTTCGCAATAATGGTTGGTGCATATCTTGCCTGAAGCCCTGAGACCTCCCCGATAAAGTTGCCGGGGTATTTTTCGTCGGGGTGCATTTGACCGGGGAGGCTCAGGAATCTTCCGAACCAGAAACCGGCTTGTCCGGAGGTCGCACTGTAGTTGATGGCGCTCCCGAGACTGAAACGCATATTCTTCTTCATGGTCTCAGGACTGATCGGAATGATCTTGCCCTTTGAAACGGTGCCACTCGACACCGCGAAGTCATAAAACCGGCCGGGCCAGATGATATCCGGGTGTCCTTCTCGAATGCGGCGAACATCCTCTTCATAGTCGTCATACGAATGAATAGGAACTGCATCCAGATAGGTGGACACTGCATCTTCAGACCGGCTAATCTGGTTGAAATTGTACCGTCGGCCCCACTCTGTGTCGGCGGCTCGCTTCAGCATTGATATCAGCAAACGATTTTGCACCCCTACCGGATCAGCACTAAACTGACGTATGGCATGCAAAGAAGTCCCTGGAATCGCCCGGATGATACTGCCGATAAATCTGGACATGCTTACCTTGTCTCAACAATCCGTAATCAACACGGCGTAATATAGCACGCATTTGTTTGACGTCACTCGTTAATCCATCCCGGTTTCAATTCGATCTGAACTGCAGGCACAAACGCCTGGTGCTTGGCAGAACTCCGCAACATGCGGTTGTCATGGGGATCTTGAACGTAACGCCGGACTCATTTTCCGATGGCGGCTCGTATTTCTCAGTTGAAGATGCGGTTGAAAGGGCGTCCACTATGATAGGGGAAGGAGCGTCGATAATTGATGTCGGCGGAGCGTCTTCACGACCTGCCGGGAAATCGTATGGCGCGGGTGCCGGCCGCGTGTCCGTCGATGAGGAAATCAAGCGGATTGAACCGGTCATCTCCCAAATCAACAAGTCCTTCCCGGACATCATCATATCGGTAGACACATTTGAGCCGGAAGTTGCTCAGATCGCGGTAGCATCGGGCGCAGACATGGTCAACGACATTACAGGGATGCACTACTCGCGAAGTATGGCTCAAGTTGTTGCAGATTCCGGGGCTGCCATTGTCCTCATGCATTCGCACGGTACGCCCGGCCAGATGCCTCACGAGCAGAACCATGATGATGTCCTCGAGGACGTCAGGGAAGGCTTGATCTCGTCACTGTCAATTGCTTATGACCACGACATCCACAATATCTGCATCGATCCGGGTTTTGGTTTCGGGAAAACAATGGATGAAAACTTTAGCCTGCTGAATCGACTTGGTGAGCTGCTTGGATTTGGTCTTCCACTACTGGCAGGCATCTCCCGGAAAACCATGATTGGCGCTGCCGTAGGGACAGCTGATGAGCCTCTCCCGCACGAGGACCGGGTCGTCGGATCCGTAGTGGCCGCTGCTGCGGCTGTTCTGGCCGGGGCGTCGATCATCAGAACTCACGACGTGGTCGAAACGATCCAGATGTTGAAAGTGTTGACGGCGACCGAAACGGAACGGCTCGTTTGAGGTTATATTGATGCCGTTGCGTTCGATACCAATGTCTGTAGTCACCGATAACATGCGTACCTCTCTTTGACGCTCTTCCAGTGGGTCATACCAATAAGGCTTATCGATATAGTGGAGATCCTCATCTTCGCCTATATCCTGTACAAGCTGTATGTACTCATGCGGGGTACGATTGCGGTCCAGATTTTCATCGGTGTTCTGGCCCTTTTTCTGGTGCAGTTCCTGGTCACACTGTTGAATATGCGAATGCTTGGCTCACTGTTCGGGCTACTTAGCGAAGTTTTTGTGCTGGCTGTCATCATCCTCTTCCAACCGGAAATCCGCAGACTCTTGCTTGCCCTTGGACAAAATCCACTTGTCCGACGTCTTGTCAGAATGCCTGAGCACGAAGCACTCGTCTCAGAAGTTGTCGATGCTGTTTCATTGCTGAGTCGCCAGCGAGTCGGATGCCTTGTCGCTTTCGAAAGGGGAACGGGATTGAGAAGCTACATTGAGACTGGAACACCGCTGCAGGCCAAGGTTACCAGCGACCTGATAGTCACTATCTTCTTTGCGCAGAACCCCTTGCATGACGGGGCAGTCATTATTAAAGATCGAAAGATCGAGGCTGCCCGCTGCATTCTTCCAGTGTCGACAAGTATGAAATTGTCGCCACACCTTGGTTTGAGACACCGTGCTGCCGTAGGATTGACAGAGCTGACCGATGCGTTTGTTATTGTCGTATCTGAAGAGACAGGTCGGATCTCATTTTCTACCGATGGTCATTTGGAAACAAATGTTTCGATTGAGGAGCTGCACGGGTACCTTGGAAGCATCCTCTTGCAACAGGCATCCGAGTCGCGTGAGCTTGAAGTTGCCGAGGTATAGACAAAACGATTGAATGGAACCCGACACCTGGAAGTATCAACGCAGGAGAGCCCGACTCGTCGAATCCCTGCGGGTGAAGGGAATCACTGACGAAGGTGTCCTGGAAGCGATCAATCGGGTCCCGCGACATCGGTTTGTTGATCCGGCACTCGTCGCGCGAGCATACGAGGATGAAGCCCTTCCAATCGGCTTGAAGCAGACGATCTCCCAACCATTTACTGTCGCCTATCAAACAGAACTCCTGGGAGCAAAGGCAGGTGACCGGATTCTTGAGATTGGTACCGGAAGTGGTTACCAGGCGGCCGTATTGTGCGAATTGGGATGCACTGTCTACTCCATCGAAAGACTTCAACCCCTCTACGAAAGAACACGAACACTTCTAAATGAACTCGGATACCGGGTCATTACCACGCTTGCCGACGGAACCGACGGTTGGGCGACGTTTGCTCCGTTTGACGGAATTGTTGTTACTGCCGGTGCCTCAAATGTCCCGGATGCACTTCTCGAACAATTGGCGCTGCCGGAAGGAGATGATCCCGGTGGGACTCTAATCATTCCTGTCGGAGGCGACGCCGGGCAAACGATGTATCGAATTACCCGTACCGGAGAAAAAACCTTCTCGCGCGAAAAGTCTGAAGACTTCCTCTTCGTGCCGCTTGTCCGCGAAAACGGTTAACCGGATTCTGGCGTCAACCGGGCATTCGATGACCACGTCCAGGCGACATTGTCAATCGACTCTACGATACCAACAACGGTGGCATCCGTTGGCGTCAGTCCGGGTTTAAACGGAACAGCGGCTTCGGCTGACGTCGCGTACATTACCACGTCTCCAACTCCGGCATCGACAGTATCAAGTGCCACCATCGGTGTCCCGTCAGGGGTGCCAGTAAACCTGAGCGGTTGGACAAGCAGCAATCGTTGCCCGTTCAGGCGAGGCAGCTTCTTTGTTGCCCAGATATTTCCGATGACCTGCCCGAGTTTCACAGCTGCCCTTCCCGGATGTCGACGGTTTCTGATACATCAAGCTTGTCAACGATCGCTGTGATTACCGCATCAACGGGTTTGTTGTGCGTCTGCTCAGTCTGACGTGCACTCGATCCTTGAGCTACCAGCACCACTTCGCCCACGCCAGCGCCGACACTATCCACAGCCACAACAAACTTGGACTTCAGTTTGTAGTCTAAATCCACTTCCTGGACAATCTGAAATTTCATACCCACAAGCTGACTGTCCTTGCGAGTAGCCCAAACGGTGCCGACGACTCTGCCGAGTATCATATCATAGTGGGTTTTTTTGCGATCAGCCTCAATATAATCACCTGCCGGTGCAAATAAACCTGCCTGATTCGACTCTGACAATTGTTGTATCTTTAAGGCTCTAATAACGCTCCAATCCCGATTGAAACTACCGATATGGCTGATTCACTATTCCGAACCGCATCGCTGCTGACTGTGTTTTTGTTGTTCACTGCTACTCTGTTCGTGGGCTGCGACAAGCCGGCTGAATACGAAAACATGTCTGACGCCGACCTCGACGCACTGGCCGAAGAAATCCATGAAGAGGTCATCACTGTCGATACGCACATCGATATCCCGACGACCTACGCTACAGACGAGGTTGATCCTGGCGTTCGAGGAGACTACCAGGTAGATCTTCCCAAGATGGAAGAAGGAAAGCTTGATGTCGGATTCTTTATTGTCTACGTCGGCCAGACCGAGCGCACCGAAGAGAACTACGCTATTGCCAAGGAAATGGCGATGACAAAGTTCAATGCCATTCATCGCATGACTACCGACATGTATCCTGAGCAGATCGGGCTCGCCCACTCCGTGGATGAGGCAATAGAAATCCACAACAGCGGTCGTAAAGTCGCAATGATCGGCATCGAGAATGGGTACGTGATCGGAAAAGACCTGTCACTGCTTGAAAAATACTATGATCTCGGTGCCCGTTATATAACGCTTGCCCATGGGGGACATAACGATATTTCAGACTCGTCAACCCCGAGAGATTATCTCGGCGACGGTGGGGAAGAGCACGGCGGAATCAGTGAGTTCGGGAAAGAAGTGATCAAGGAGATGAACCGACTTGGCATCATGGTTGATGTTTCGCATATCTCGAAGAACGCCATGATACAGGCGGCCGGGCTAAGCTCTGCTCCTGTCGTTGCTTCGCATTCGAGTGCCTCGGCCATCTGCGATCACGCCCGCAACATGGACGACGAAATGCTGATAGCTCTCAAGGAGAATAACGGCGTTGTTCAAACCGTCGCACTTGGCGCTTATGTAAAGTGTGTTCCCCAGGAGAAATCGGATGCTCTGGATTCCCTTCGACAGGAGTTCGGACTGACAAGTCGCGAGGCGTTCGCAGCTATGTCGGACGATGACCGGATGTCCTACGACGAGAAGCGAGCTGCGCTTGACGAGCAGTGGCCACCTGCGACCGTTAGTGACTTTGTTGACCACATCGACTATATGGTCAATCTTATTGGAATCGATCATGTCGGAATTGCATCCGACTTCGATGGCGGCGGCGGAATCACAGGTTGGGAAGATGCGAGCGAGACCCTCAATGTTACACGTGAACTGGTCGCTCGAGGCTACTCGAAAGAGGATATTGGCAAGATCTGGGGACAGAACCTGTTTCGCGTCCTGAAAGCGAATGAGGACGTTGCGCGTCAAATGCAGTCAGATGCGACACACTAGTCCGCGTAGCTAGAGAAAACTGGTCCCGTTTACCGGGCTGACCGGCAGGTTGAAATAGTCGAGGACTGTTGCAGCATGATCCGCGAAAGTCGATCGTCGACCCAGATTACGACCAGGTTTTCCGCCATACAAAAGCACGGGGACATGTTCGCGTGTATGATCTGTTCCCGGGAATGTTGGATCGTTTCCGTGATCTGCTGTCAGGATCATTCGTCCGTCAGCCGGTAAAGATGCGATAAGGTCGGGCAGGGCTCGATCAAATTCTTCAAGTGCGTCAGCAAATCCTGCGGGATCATTCCTATGACCGAACTCCTGGTCAAAGTCGACCAGGTTGACCCACACGAAGACCGGGTGAGAATGTGGGACCGACATTACATCGAGAACGGCTTGAATCCCGTCAGCATTCGATGCTGTTTTAATCTTTTCATCGAATCCGACGCCCCCAAACAAATCACTGACCTTACCGATGGATACGGTTCGGACTCCCTGTTTTTGCAGCAGCTGCTGAACCGGTGGCGTTGTCGGGAGAAATGAAAAATCACGCCTCTCACTCGATACCCTTTCATACGCTCCTGACGACCCGACAAACGGTCTGGCAATAACTCGACCTACAGCGTGTTCTCCGACGCAAATCGAGCTACGTACAATCTCACAAAGGTCGTACAATTTCGGTAGTGGAATGATATCCTTGTGGGCGGCTATCTGGAAAACGCTATCGGCGGACGTGTACACAATTGGCCAGCCAGTCTCAACGTGCTGGTCACCAAGCTCATCAATTATCGCCGTACCGGATGCAGCCTTATTGCCCAATGCTGACGAGTACCCGGTCCGTGATACGAACTTCTCGATGACTTCCGATGGGAATCCGTCAGGATAGGTTGGAAAGGGTCTCTCAAGATGAATGCCGCCGAGCTCCCAGTGCCCGGTTGTTGAGTCCTTGCCGGCGGACACTTCGATCATGCTGCCGAACGATGCGCTCGCTTCATCGGCACACGGAATGGCTGGAGAGTTTAAGAGACAGCCGATACCTGCCTGTTGAAGATTAGGAAGTGCAGGCATCTGGCGTTCAATGACATGCAGGAGCGTATTTGCGCCCACGTCACCGTATGTATCTGCATCGGCTTGGGAGCCGATTCCAACTCCATCGAGGACAATGGTAATAAAGAAAGGCAAGTTCGGTCCGGTCACTCAAGGATTGTGCAGGCACCTGTCTCAAGAGCCTCTTCAAGAGCCGTTGACGCATCTGAACGAAGTTCATCCGGACCCTGATGGCGTTCTGTCAGCATAGCAACACCAACGCTGACGCCTACGGACAGACCGTTGCCGGACCGTGTCGCCTCGTTTTGAATACGTATCGCCCATCGCTCTACGTCATTTACATTGCCTCGGTACAGGACGCCGAACGTGAGCTCGCCGAAGTGTTCAACACGACCCTTATCGGTAGATCTCCGGAGCAGTTTATCCAGCTGTTCTTCGAGGTAATCAATTTCTGACCTGCTTTTCTCTGAAGCATCTTCGGCATCGTTCAAATAGACCAGTGCAAGCGCAAGGTCCTTGCTTGCCGCCCGGGCATTGGAAATCTCGTCGGCAATAATTTCGCGGCGCGGACGAGAGCCGGTCGAGTCGTCAGTAGTAGTCCCGTAGTGCATATCCAGCATCGGTCCGATAACCTGTGCGTAGCGATCAAACATCCGGCAGGCTGTTTCATCGCTTACAAACGACTCATCAAAGGAGTCTGCAAGCAGAAGGAATCTTTTCGATTCAGCCGTAGCATAGATCCTGGCCGTAGCCACAGAGCGAACAGCAATGTTCTCTCGATAATAGCCTATTGCATCCTCGAGCAACCCGTCCGGACCGATTGAAGTGACTTCGACTGTATTTCGACTTTTCGTAGATGAAACGAGCGGTACCGGACTAATGAACGAGCCCGACGTCCGAGCATATCCATTCTTACTCACGATACCAACGATCGAGTACTTGGTCGTATCAAGCTTGTACGACAGGACGCAAACCGTGTGAGCGTTAACGGCAGCCCGAAGCGAAACAAGGCATGGGACAAGCACCTGCGCCAGCTGTTCATCTTCTGCTTCCTGAACTGCAATATAGTTCTCGCCCGCTCGTGGCTTGGCCTTGATTTCGTTTGATGAACTGCTGCGACCAGAGGTACGCACATCCCCTTTTCTGTTCTTCTTGCCACTTGAGTCTCTCTTTTTCGGCTTGACGGGCCTTGCCGATGAGACATCCTGGCCCGGAGCAAAGTCGGCCGTGGCATCATCGGCCCCGGCAAAGAGGTCGTGTGACTTCGGAGGCCGAGTCGCCGAAACCGATTTTGAGGATCCACTTGGAGTTGACTGCGCTGCGGCAACAGGTTCGTGCGCTGTTTCCTGGGGTTCATCAGTCGGCGTCGAATCGCTTGCAGTGGATTTCTTTTCTCGCGGCTTGATCTCCATGATTCCCAGTGATCGAAGATCGTCGTCAGCCGCAACAGGAAGCGAGGATGATGACTTGCTACCAGCGGGAAAGAATTCGTTTCGTTTCTGGTAGAGATAGTGCACCACTGCGAGGCCGAAGAGCAATATGGCCAGTGCATATAACAGTGACATGCTGAATACGAAAGCAAGCAGCAGTGACAGGACAGCGAGGGTTACTAAAAGAATTCGGGACATTCGGCTGACTTACACGCCAAAATTATTCCAGCCGCGCTTGGTGGTTGCGTTGAAGATAGTTAACGAAGTTGTAACTGAAAAGAAATGATATGGTTCAACTTTGTGGCTTCCTCGCCGGGAAGCAGGCGGAATCCAATTATTCTGGTTACGTACGACCGCCAGTCTCAGAACTCCGATGCAGAGATGCTAGTGTAGATAGACGTCCTTAATGAACCGCCGCACGGCAAAAAACGACCCGGACCAGCCGAGAAACGCCCCGAGTACCAGCATAATGATTACCAGCAGAGCAGCGAGGTCAATTCCGGATGTAGTACCAAACTGAGGTACAAATCCACGCAGGAGAGAGTACAGAATAATCAATACGGTCGATGCAAGAATCGAAGCAACGAGTCCCTGCATGATTCCTTCTACCAGGAACGGTCGGCGAATGAACGAATCCGTTGCTCCGACCAGCTTCATCGTCCTGATCAGAAGTCTCCGACCAAAAATCGACAGTCGAATGGTATTGGCAACAAGGAAGATCGACGCGATAACGACGAGCAGACCAAGCCAACCTCCGATGCGCTGCAATGCCTGCATGTTGCGCATCACCTTGTCGAGCAAAGACTCATTGTACACTACGTCAGAAATCCGATTCCAAGCAGAGAAGTACGAAGTAAGGGATGCAAGGCTGTCTTTGTTGGCGTACTGCGGAGTGACCCGCACCTTGACCGATGCCGGTAGAAATGGTTCGTCGTAGAAGACGTCTCCATCCTCTCCGAATTCTCGCTTGAATATTTGTACCGCCTCGGCTTTCGAAACATATTCGGCCGATTCTATTCCGGGCGTCACCAGGGCCCTGTTGTAGATCGCGTTTCCAAGCTGATCATCGGCTGACTCGTCCAGAAAAAGCTCGAGTTCTCCAACTCTCTGACGAAGCCAATCGGAGACAGATCGAGCTTCATAGGTCATCAGAATAAATATGCCTATCAGAACCAGAGCGACTGCCATAGAACCCGTTGTCGCTATAGATGCAAACTTTGCCCGGGAGAAACCGGCGAGACCTTCCTTGATGCTGTACGTGAGTGACACTTTGTATCCCGAAAAAAGATGATTTGGAGGACGAACGTTTTACCCGTCACTCAACTACTGTTCCAATCGGATAGGAACCCAGTATTTTAAGATCATCGGCAAGTTCGGTCAGATGATCAAGCGCACGCACAACGTGGTCGTCATCAGTTGAACCGCCTATGTCGAAGTAAAACACGTATCTACCGGGACTTCCAACCAGCGGGCGGCTTTCGATTTTGAACAGATCAATATCACGCAGTGCAAACACGGCAAGAGATTTGAACAGCGCGCCGGGCACATTATCCTTCAGCTTGTACACGACTGAGGTCTTGTACAACCCATTCGTCGGGGCCGACAGAGAGATGTCTCGGTCCTTTCGAGTAAGCGCGAGGAAGCGTGTATAGTTATGATGGTTCGTTTCAATGTCCGCAGCGACGATCTCCAGTCCGTACTCCTCGGCTGCCTGACGACTCGCGATTGCTCCGGTTCGCTCGAGTTGTTGCTCTGCAACGAGCTTGGCAGCACCCGCAGTGTCGTACGCGGGTACGAGGACAGCATCGGGATGCGTGGATCGTAAGAATGCCTTGCATTGACCCAGTGCCTGCGGGTGCGACAGTATTTTTTCAAGGCTACCGGAATCTGAGCCAGCCAGTCGCATGAGATTGTGACGGATGCGCAAGCTGATTTCCGATCGGATAATCAGGTCGTGCTCCAGCAGCAGGTCGTAGTTTGTATGCACACTACCGAATAAAGAATTCTCGATAGGAATCACGCCGATGTCGCAGCGGGAACTGGCAACGTTTTCGAAAACATCGTCGAAGCTTGCGAGTGGAACGAGCTCACTATCAGCAAACAGGCTCCTCGCTGCGTGCTCGGAGTACGCTCCAACCTCTCCTTGAAAACAAACATTCATCGTCGTAGCCTACATCCTGTCGGGCGCGCTGATACCCAGCACAGACAGCCCGTTAGCGAGCCCGATTCGCGCGGCCCTCGCGAGCGCAAGACGAGCGCTCGCAATGCCGTCTTCCTCACCGATGATTCGACAGTTGCCGTAAAAATCGGTGAAAGCAACCGCGAGTTCGCGCAGATACGTAGCGATTCGGTGTGGCTCGAGGCTCGAACTGGCATCTTCGACCACTGCCGGAAACTGTGCCAGTGATTTTATCAGGTTGATCTCCGAGGCATGAACCAGCTGACCAAGATCAGGCTCAGCAACGGTCGAACCGGCACCTACCTCATCTGCCTTTCGGAGAATCGAACAAATCCGTGCATGGGCGTACTGCAGATAAAATACTGGATTCTTGTCGCTCGCTTCGCGCGCAAGGTCAAGATCAAATTCAAGATGAGTGTTGGCGGAGCGCATCAGGAAGAAAAATCGAACCACGTCCGCGCCAACCTCGTCGATTAGATCATCGAGCGTCTCGTAAGTGGCTTTTCGCGTGCTCATCTTTACAGGTTTGCCGCTGCGCACCAGCGTGACGAACTGATAAATGACTACATCGATTCCGCTGACGTCATATCCGAGAAGTTCGACACCTTTCAATACATCCGGAACCGTTGCGATGTGGTCGGCGCCGAAAATGTCGACTATCCTGTCGTAGGATCGTTCGACCTTGTCCACATGATAGGCTATGTCAGGTAATCGATATGTAGGCTCTCCGGAGCTTTTGACAAGAACTGTATCCTTCTCTTTGCCGAACTCTGTCGTCTTGAACCAGACGGCACCTTCACTATCGTATACGAGCCCTTCCTTGCGAAGCCCGTCAACGACGTTCCAGATCTTGCCAGTGTCATAGAGGGTCCGCTCGTTGAAATATTCGTCCTGCCGAATCCCGATCCTTCCAAGGGTCGCTTCAATGTCGGCAAAGATGACCTTCTCGGCTGCATCCTTGAAAAAGCCTTCTGCATCTTCCGCTTTCTTTGTATCGCCATGTTCGGACGCAATCGATCGGGCGATATCAATGATGTACTCGCCGAGGTATCCATCTTCCGGAAAATCTTCGGGAACGACCACATCACCTGATCCCCCTTCGACAGTTTTTGTCTCCCGAGACGGGTTCAGGATTGAGAGGTACTGCGACCGGACCGATTCACCAAGAACCCGCATCTGGCGACCCGCATCGTTGAAGTAGTATTCCCGCGTTACGTCATAACCCGACCAGTCAAGCACGTTTGCGATCGTGTCTCCAAGAACGGCGTTCCTGCCGTGCCCGACGGTAAGCGGTCCAGTCGGATTTGCACTGACATATTCAACAAGTGCCTTCTTGCCATCTCCCGATGATCCGCGACCATATCGGCTTTCCAGTTCCAGGATTCTGCCGAGGAGCTGCCACCAGTATGCATTGGCCACTCTGAAGTTGATGAATCCAGCACCGGCCACGTCGGCCGAGGTTATCAGCTCCGGTGAAAACACGTCGCTCAGTCTGGCGACCATTTCTTCTGCAATTTCGCGCGGAGCCTTGCGAAGATATCGAGCCAGTTTCAGGGCTGCATTGGTAGACCAGTCACCATGCTCGGGATTATTGGGGATCTCGAGTTCGACTACAAAATCATCCGGTACTGCTTCGTAGGACCCGAGAACTTTCGCGATTGCGCTATTGAGGTAATCTTTGACCACGATCCGATTTCTGATGAGAGGATTCGAAGTTTACGAAAAATGGCGTCGTTGCGACTGATCCGATCCTCAAATGAGTGCGAATCTTTGTCGGAATATCCGACGAAGCCGGGATTCGAAACTCGTTCTTAATTCCCGGGCACGAAACATGCAACGGGGATCTCAAATCAATCGCATAATGCGAGGTTTACTATGTCTATCTTCATTATTCTCATAGTGATAGCATGGGCCCTGTTGGCTTTTGCTCCAACCTGGCTGGAGGCAATCCGGCCGAAGGAATGTCCGACCGACGGAGAAAATATTTCCGATTCCGACACCTATATGGTTCCGGCATTTGGCAGCAAATCCTTGATCAGCCCCGGGGGACCGGCCTTCGCCACAATATTCGATTCAGAGTCCGACGCCGCTCATCAGACGGGATCGGCACGTCGTTCGCACAGGCCATCTTCCCAAATTTCTATCGTCCCGGCGACAGAGTTGGCTGATCGGCGACTGGCGGATCTAACCATTGTAGACAAGGACTTCACTTTAAGATCGGGTTCACGATTCTCGGGCAACATCTCGGTGAATGGTACCATCCGTATTGAATCGGATGCATCCTTTACTGGAAATATTACCGGATCGAAGTCGGTAATTGTCTGCCAGGCCGCGACCGTTGATGGTGATATTGACACTGTCGGGGATATCCGTGTAGAATCGGACGCCCGAATCACAGGATCGATATTGTCGAACAGCGATATCTGGGTTTACGAGAATGCACGAATCGGTTCAACCGATCATCCGGTAAATGTGCGTGCGAATGAAGTTATCGTTGCTCCTACTGCACGCATCTACGGATCAATCTGGGCCCGAAAGAATGGCGTCCGATTCCCTCAGACACAGGCGGCGTAACATCAGTAGCCGTAAATGGAGAAGTCGTCTTTTCTAAGATGAAGTGACAGGAGAATAGCGAGCATTGCCGTGTGAGCGAGCAGTGCAGATCCCCCGTACGATATGAAGGGAAGCGGGATGCCGATTACGGGTAAAAGGCCGGTAGCCATTCCAATGTTCACAAATATGTGAATCAGGTACACACCGACTGTACCTGCTGCAACCATCAATCCAAACGGATGCTTCATTTGCACGCCGAGCGAGATCAGCCGCAGCAGTAGTATCGTGAAGAGTGTCAGTACGATGACGGAGCCGATGAAGCCAAACTCTTCTCCGATCACAGAGAATACGAAGTCCGTTGATTGTTCGGGCACATAGGCACCCTGAGTCTGTGTCCCCTCCATAAATCCCTTACCGGTCAGTCCTCCAGACCCTATCGCTGCCTTTGACTGAACGAGGTGAAAGCCAACGTTGTCTCGAAATTCAGCGGATCCTGGATTGGTAAAAGATAGTAGTCGCGCTACCTGGTGAGGCTGTAACAGCTTGGGCAGAGCCTGTGATACAAGGAGCGTGGTACCAAGTGTAAAAAGCCCCGCCATCGCTCCAATGCGGAATTCCCGAGTCTGATAGTAGACGAGAAGGGTAAACGCGATCGCAAAAACGAATGCGGCCGGCAGATACACGATGGACAGATATGCGGCAACCGCGGGCGAGACTATGAGCATGAGGTTTATCAGCGGAAGGCCACTCCAGAACAACATGATCGGGACAAGCGCAAAGAAGACCAACGCCGTCCCGGTATCATTCTGAAGGACAATCAACAGACCCGGAATGGTAATGACTATTGCTGTATACAGCGCGTATCTGACCGTATCGATGCGGGCTCGTTTGGCGGAGAGAAGTTGAGCAACGGCAAGGATTGTCCCTACTTTCGCCAGCTCCGAAACCTGAAGTTGCAGCGGACCGATGCGTATCCAGGAGCGCGCGCCGTTGATTTCCGTTCCGACTACGAGAGCAGCTACTAGCAGCAGAAGTGTGATTACATATGCCGGCCATGCGGCGTTCTGGAAGAATCGCACGGGCAACATAAACGCAAACCCGATGCCCGCCGAACAGATGAGAGCCCACATGGATTGTCGGAAAAAGTTGTGGCGGACGCTTTCCAACAGAAATTCTGAAGCGGGACCATTTGTCGTGGAGTATATAGCAATCAGGCCGACGCAAACGAGGGCTGCCCAAACAAGCACGACATCAAAACTGAAGTTTCGGTACCAGACTCTCATTGCTTCTCGTCAAGGGGCTGACTGACAAGTGTAGCGACCTGGTTCCGTCGCCATTTGCCGGTGGGGCTCAAGGATCCGTTAAGGTATGTCTCGACCACGACGCTGGCTATAGGTGCAGCCTGGGTCGCTCCATATCCTCCGTTCTCGACCATCACAGCAATGGCGATCTCTGGGTCGTCAAACGGGGCAAACATGACGAAGACTGAATGGTCGTCGCGATCTCCCGGTGCCTGTGCAGTACCTGTCTTGCCCCCACTTTCAACTCCCGGGATCTGCGCCCATCGACCACTTCCATTGGTCATTACCATCCTCATTCCTTCCCGAACGATATCGAAGTTCTTCTGATCTATCGGAACTATCTCATCTTCGGGTAGCTGCAGTTCTGCGTTTTCTTTTGTCTCGGGATGCCGAATCTCACGAACAAGATGAGGCGACTTCATGACACCGTTGTTTGCAACTGTCGCGGTGTATCGAGCAAGCTGCATTGGAGTCACAAGCATATCGCCCTGCCCGATTCCCAGATTAATTGAGAATCCAGCGGTCCAGCCTTCCGGATAAACTCTGTTGTAGTAGCTGGAATCAGGAATAAGACCCTGATTCTGCTCGGCTATATCGAGAGGGAAGGTCTTCCCAAACCCGAAGTACGTTGCCCATCTGTGGAATTCGTTTACATCGATCTGCATCATCAGATTGAAGAAGAACGAGTTACAGGATTCTTGCAGTGCCCTCTTCACCGTGATGTTGCCGTGGACTCTACCCTGGTGATCCTTGAATAACCTGTTGCCCAGACGATAGCCTCCACGACAACGATAGACTGTGTCTTCCGTGATGATCCCTTTCTGCAAACCTACGAGTGCCATGAAGGGCTTCCACGTCGAACCGGGCGGAATACCACTCATCGTTGCACGGTTAAATAGCGGATCCTCCGGTGTACTTACCATCGCGGACCATTCCTCCGCGGTTACCGGTCGCGAGAATATGCGAGGATTGATATCGGGCTTTGACACAAACGCGAGTATCTCTCCTGATGATGGCTCCAGGGCGACGAGAGATCCTCGCTTGCCTACAAATAATGACTCGGCGAGAGCTTGAATCCTGCTGTCAATCGTCAGGTGCAGATCATATCCACTGACCGGCGTTTCATCTTCGGCACCGTCCCGGTACTCTTTGACTTCCCGGCCATGGATGTTGACCATCTTGAACTCGCTTCCCACTTCACCACGCAGGTACGGTTCATATGTCTTTTCCAGGCCGGCAATGCCTACGAGATCACCGGGGCGATATCCGTCGACACGACGCTCTTCCAGTTCGCGTCGGGAGATCTCACGTACGTAGCCGAGGCCGTGTCCAATGTGTCCGTCACTCAAGTAGCGTCTTCGCTGGGTGGTCGCGTACGTGACTCCCGGTAACCGGTACCGGTTCTCCTCAACTCTGCTGATAATGTCGAGAGCCACATTTGAAAATGCTACGGAGGGCTGAAACGGACTCCACTCCTTTGCCTCCTGAAGCTTCCGGACCACAATAGAATCCTCCACTTCCGCAAGATTGGCCAGAAGCCCGATTCGCTCTTCATTGAAATAGCGGGGCGTCAGCATAATGGTGTACGTGGGCTCATTGTCGACCATGAGAACACCATTTCTGTCGTAAATAACACCTCGTGCCGGAACTACGCGTTTTTCCCGGACTGCGTTATTGCGTGATTCACCGGAATAATCCTTGGTGTCCACGATCTGCAGCTGCGCTAAACGAAGTCCAAGTACTGTAACGACCAGCAGTACCAGAACCACGAATATTTTGAGTCGGGGTTTAGGGTCGTAGAGACTCATCGGTGGGTGTATGCGTTGACAGACAGGTTTGTCTCAAATCGAGACCAGTAAATCACTTGATTGGGGGTATTCTGCCATGATCGGCGAAATCTGTCTACCGGTCGGAGCGTCTATGGATCCGATCGGATGATGTATTGACCTGATTAAACTAATTGTCTGTGATACTGGATTAATTTTTGCTATTTATTTGTTGAGTCAAAAGTAAGAAGAACAGTCCGGTGGGTTCGATTTCACGCTTTAATGACGTCTGCTCCAGACCCGGGACCGCGCTGAATCCTGTATATTTATCAGTTAAGTAAACACTGCGGGCCCTGCCGCATTCGAAAGAGATCGGCAAATTGCCCAGTTTGTGATTAATCGTAGAGCATATGTTTAAAGTTTCCAGTGTATCGCGTGTTGTAAGCCTGTTGCTGCTGTTTGGAGTCGCTGCACCTCCGGCTCTGGCCCAATATTTTGGTCGCAACAAGGTTCAGTACGATAAATTCGACTTTTCGGTACTGGATACTGAACGATTCGATATCTATTTCTACGATGAAGAGGAGACTGCCGTTCGTGACGCGGCACGAATGGCCGAACGGTGGTATCGTCGCCACTCACAGACCTATCTTCGAGAGTTCACCGAGAAGAAGCCAATCATCTTCTACGCGAACGACGCGGATTTCCAGCAGACAAATGCCATCTCCGGAAGCATTGGGCAGGGTACCGGAGGCGTCACGGAGAGCCTTAAGGAACGTGTTATCATGCCATTGACGGGTCTTTACAAGGAGACCGATCACGTTCTGGGCCATGAACTCG
>JABDKO010000294.1 GCA_013002165.1 Rhodothermales bacterium
CCCTGAAACTGCTTCAGTCCAGTCTGTATCTGCTATCTTTCCTGATCTGTTATCTTTCCCGATATGGTGTCTTTCCTGATCCGTTATCTTTCCTGAAACTGCCAGACTCGGAGTAGCGCTTCATACGGTCAGGTGTCCAGTCTACGCATCAATCACACAGTCGGGTAAATTGAACACCATCAACAAGGAGTGCAGCGATCAATGAATGTCAAGTATTTCATCCTCATCGGTCTCCTGGGGTTTTCGAGCAGTCTGTTTGCGGATAAGAAAACAACGGTATCGGTGATGACCCAGAACCAGTACCTGGGGACATCACTGACTGCCATTATTTCTGCCGACAATGATATTGAACGAAACCTGGCGGTGATCAATATGTTGATAAGTGTTCAGCAAAACAGAACTGCTGAACGCATTGCCGCACTTGCTCAATCGATTGCCGAGAGAGAACCGCATTTTGCAGGCTTGCAGGAGGTTGAAGCCATACAATGCACCAACATCAATCCGAATTTTCCCCAGGCATGCGCACAGTTCGCAGGTGCGTTTGCCGATCATCTGCAGCTCACCCTGGATGCACTTGCAAACCTTGGAACAACCTACAACGCGGTTGCGATGGTCGAAAACGTCAAGTTGGAAGACATCCCTGTTTTTCTGGATAACGATACGCTGCCGGATATAGTGATATCCATTATCGATCGCGATGTCATACTGGTCCGCGATGATGTAGAGGATGCAGCGCCTGCTGAATTTGAATGTATTCTTCAATCTGCAGATGGATGCAACTTCATGAACACTGCAATTGTCGGCAGTTTTCCTGTATTACGCGGGTATGTGGGGGTTGATGCGACGATTGACGGCAGGCGTTTTCGATTCGTCAATACTCACCTGGAAATCCCCTTTGCGCTGACCCAGCCCGTTGATCCGAACTCTGTGCCGGTGCCGGTGCAGCGCAAGCAGGCTGAAGAACTCATTTGGGCACTGTCACATTCAGAGGATGACGAGGATGACATAGAGACCATACTCGCCGGGGATTTCAACTCATCACCAGAGGATGCCTACGATTATAGTCCCTACAAAGTGATATCCCGTGCCGGCTACACGGATTCCTGGACAAGACGACCCGGAAAGCCAAGTGGATACACCTGTTGTCAGGACTCCGATCTTTCAAACCTGGAATCTACTCTGGATACGCGTATCGATCATGTCTTTACTGCCTCGATTCCGCGTAGGGTCAAGGCCAAGGCAAATGTGCTGGACAACCAGCCTGAAGACAAGACAGTTACAGGGTTGTGGCCGTCCGATCACGCTACGGTCAGCGTACGATTGCGGTATTGAGCATAGGTTCAGTTACGGAGAAGTTTACGGGAGCCTGTGCACAACGATCACCATCGTTCCACCGGCAGTTGTACGAAAGGTCAAGGCCAGCATCGAAGTTGGTGCGTGCTGAGCGACCGGGAGGGAGATTTCGATGGCCTACGTTGACGATGACGGGCATGATGTTTTCATCAGCTATGCGCATATCGATAATGAGGACGACGGCGCAGATGTTCGCTGGGTCGAAGCCTTTGGTAAGCAACTGTCGGTTCGGTTGCTGAAGCACTTGGGTGAAGGGGCGAGCGTCTGGTGGGATCCTGAGCTGAATCGCTCGCATCTGTTTGATGAAGTCATCCAGAACGCCGTCAGGAAATCAGCCGTGATGGTCTCGCTGGTCAGTCCCTCCTACGAAAAATCCGACTATTGCCGGCAGGAACTCGCCTGGTTTGCAGAACGGGGTAATCTGAGAACCGCGGCATCCCGCTCCTGCGTGCTTCCCGTGTTGCTTTACAAGATGCCTTTTGATCGGTGGCCGGAAATGTGTAAAGGATGCTCCGGTTTTGAATTCTTTGACCCCGAAGCCAGCTCACTGAGTCGCCCGCTGGATGTCGGCAGCAAGGCATTCTCAGACAGACAATGGATTCTCATTGCCGAGATCGCCGCGATACTCGACGAGTTGAAGGCCCAGCGTACCGTATCCAGCTCCACGCCTGAGCCGCAAGGCGCTCAGCAGGTGGAGCCGTACCGGGTGTTTCTCGCCACCGCGTCCGACGATCTGGCCGGTGATCGTCGTTACCTGAAAAAAGAGCTGCAAAAGGAAGGAATTGAGATCATCAGCAAAATACCGCCACCGCACGATGAGAAGGGTCATGCACAGGCGGCAATGGAAGCGGTGACAGAGGTTGATCTCAGCGTTCATCTTCTGGGCAATTATGCCGGTACACCTATCGATGAAGACTTGCCTGACAGGACGTATCCGATCGAGCAAACCAAGATCGCACTGGAGCATGCAAAAAGACAGTTGATACTGCTTCCTGAGACATTCTCTGAAGAGGCCATTACGGACGATGCCTACGGGCGATTCATGGATGACTTGCAGCACAAGCCCCGATCATCGGATCAACTGCAGATCATCAAGGATAGCCGCCATCAGATGGTCAGTGAAGTTCTCGAGGCCAGGCGGCGCGACAGGCTGCCAGTGGTAACGGCGACAGCTCCCGGGCAAAGCTCAGCGGCTACTGCGTTTGTCGACCTTCACGTCAACGATCTCAATCACATCAGTGAGCTGGTAGGTTATCTGGCCAATCGGAGTATCACCACTGTCACGGTGCCTTCGGCGGGAATGACGCCAAAAGCGGG
>JABDKO010000297.1 GCA_013002165.1 Rhodothermales bacterium
GTATAAGGATGGCTCGATACGACGCTATCAGCATCATATTACCGATCTGTCAGTTCAATAGAGCTGTTTCAGGGTAAGGCATCAGAACATCTGAGCAGCATGATCTATTATTCCGGACGAACACCGCCGGATTGCCAGGATACGCTGTATATTCAACAGTTACTTATGGCCAGGCAGAGACGGTCGACGAAAGCCCAAATTCTCAATCTGGCACAATGTCCGGATACAAACTGACGGCAGCTATCTGAGGAGCTCAGAGACACACTCACTGATTGTACTGGGCAGCAAACAGCGACCTCTCGAACGAAAGCGATGGTTGTATCGGTGAACCAGGATGCAATCCGGAGTTCGATTAACCATCACGTTTGATGGTGGTGACGGATACGTGCCAGAACATGAAATCCTGATTCTTAACCAGGGCCTGAAGTGTTGGTGTCGACTTTGCTTCGCGGGCAATTGACGATCCAAACCGAACACAAACCATTGGAATGAGCGCTGTGGGGTGGAATCTTGTCCTTCATGATAGGACAGAATCAAGAGACGCTTATTCCTGACAACTGACTGGGCACATTTTAGTCGGTCGACTTTATCAATTTGTTGTTTATTTCAGGCCTGGCGAATGAGCACTCTCAGCCACTGCCCAAATTCACGGAGGCAAACCATGTACTAACAGCAGATGTGAGTCACCGCATAAGGAGATCATCGTGCCACGCTAACTGTTGATGCCAGTCCTGCCAATTTTCGATCAGTTGAACGGGCTCCACATCAGGTTGAAAAATAGTGACAGAAAACGTGTTTCCATCGTTGGTGGCTGCATTTACCCACAACAAATTGTTGTCACCCGCGTCAACAACAAGCAGACCCGAACGAAAATAGGTTACGGGTGGAGCATCTGATTCGTCCGCGATTCGCAAATCTGATAGCAATGGATCGGCCGTAGTGACATTTACATTGACATTCTGGGTAACCTTGCTTTTAAGTGTAAAGCCACCGCTAATTATTGCTCGGATTCCTCGCACATGGTCAAACGTCAGGGTTGCACCATGTAGTAACGCTGGATTGCCTGACTCATTCGATGAATAGTTCACGTCGAACAAGGAATATTGCTGGGTGAACCCATAGGGGCGCGGGATGTAGCTTATTGAGCCACTGAATCGGGTATCAGCGCCTTCAGATTCAATCGATAAGCCGTCGAGAGACCAATTTCTAGAATTGCCACGCTCTTGACGTGTTTCAAACGAGCCATTATATAGGCTCCCGTTGTACCCGCAGTTGGTAAACACTGACTGCCAACCTGATGAAACTATTTGATAGCCAATCTTATAGGGTGTGAATACCGCGCTACCTCCATTTGCGCACTGCTGTGTGATCATTTCGCCGTAACCACTTGCGTTTGAATCTAGAAACCCATCCGGAAAGTCCGGCAGAGGGTAACCCGGCAGGTCCAAAATTTCCGGCGCAAAATGATCGCCGGTATACACACCAAATACCTCCGCAAGAATTTCTTTGTAGTTATTAGTGTATATGATAGTGCCGTTGCCACCGGGAGCCGGGATAGGCTCTTGTTCTGCGAGCCATGCGGGCTCGAAGGACAGAGCGTTATACCAGCTCGACCAGTCTTCAATTCTGCTGGTCGTAATACCGTCTGGTGTAGTTACCGAAATTTCGACAGTCTGAAGATCACCGGTGTTTGCGTCGACTGTTATTTCACTATCATCAGCACTAATCGTCATTCGCCCCCATTCATAGGTAATTTGGGAGCGATTTTCTAAATTGGTAAAGTTTTCCGTTACAGCGACGTCAACTGGACTGCCGTTCAGCACAGGTGTGATCATGGTAAAAGACCCGGTCATGTAACCAATACTATCCTTCCCATATGGCAGTGTTCCATCAAGGAATATTGAACGATCGGTATCAGCGTTTAAAATGGTAAGCCTTCCACCGCTGTACGTAAAGTGATAGTCAAAGTTGTTAACTGCAAACTTGCGCTCTCCAGTAAGCGAAGGGGAGTATTCATAAGTTCCGGTGACTTCCATTCTGCCACCGGGTGGAAAAGTGACAGAAAAGTTATCGGTGAAACTACGCTTGAAGTCACCATAATAGATGTCCTCATCGAATAACACACGGCCGTTAAGTACATCACCGCCTATCTGGCAGTCAGAATAAAAGCTGTCGATAGTAAATCGACCGTCGTTTGTCGATTGTGTTTGAACGACGGCGCCTTCATTTTGACAATCGCGTGACAGATACCGAACGCGCTCATCCAGCTCAACTGCCTGGGTGTAGGGAAAAGCGACCAGACGTCGATCGTAGGCTCGTCCTGTTAGTACTTCGAATGCCTGGAGAATCACAGTGTGTGCGTTGCCCTGGTTCAATACTCCATGATCAGATCCGGGCGAATCACCAATCACGGGTCCTGTGGGCTGCTCCCCATTTTGTGGGTCGTTAATAGGCGTCTCGCCATCTGACGTAGTTGATTTGGAATCTGAACATGCCGTCAGCGTAATAGTCGCCAACAGGATGATTAGGCGGGCAGTTAACGAGTGCATTGTCAGGTCCTTACAAGGATCTAGACTACAGTGTACCGAATGTGACGCTTTCTGTTCAGCGGCAGAGCGAGGTCTCATCAACAGTCGTTATTGCTAACGGTATTTCACCCGTGGCAACAGCGAATACCAATGTGTTGTTCCAACTGCATTGCGTCCATGATCAACCCGATATGCCCGCAGGTTGGAAACGAGCCGGGTTTACAGTCTATCGATGGACATGGTGGCAGCATCACTCACGGGATATGCGTTCTCGTCTTCGCGTTGCTTCCTGCAGCTGCAGTCGCCGTTGATACATTTTCAGGCTCGGTACGCCGCCGTAGATGTGCAGTGCGGAGCAGATTTCCTCAAACCCGTTCTTGGTGTCGCAGCGTCGCTGTGATTGCCCTGCGGTGTAATCTCGCAGGGCCCGAATGTCTGGCACGTTATTGCCGACGGAGCAGACCAGGGGAAGGTTTGCCGGATGCGTGGCAGTTGCAGGCGCACCTGGACGCGCGTTGAATAGTTGGGCTCGCGGGTGCGGTCGCACGTAGCTCCGGTGCAGCAACTGATAGGGCAAGGTTGGCGGATTCGGACCAGTGCGTTACTGGACGGTGAATTCAGCTGGTGTGCTCAATGACTGGAACTGCTTCAGCGCGATACGCAGTGCAGTCTGACGATCCGAGTTTTGTCTGGCGGCACTGTGTTGCGCCTCTTCCTCAAGCGCAGCCGTGGCCATCCTGATCGCCTCGTCCGGGCTGATCCACACGTCTGCCTGTGACTGACATTGCCAGGTAAGGTTCACACGCGTGCAGTCAGGGGGTACTGTGTAGAGGTTACGGTAGACGTGGTTCATGTGCACACCGGGCAGGAGTTGGTTGCACTCTCGGCTGCGGGCAATGGTGTTTGGGTAACCGGCCTTGAGTTGTTGTTTCAGGTCATCGTTCAAGCCGTTGATGTTTCGAATCTGCGTAGACAGATCTCGATCGACCACAAGAGCGCCGGGCAGACGATAGGTGGTGGAGGGCTTCTGGCCAGGTTGCCGAGTGAACTGGCGCAGCGCCTCGGTGGCCAGGGTGAGTGCCTCAGTATCGACGCGCTCGAGCTTCCCGAGCGTGCCCACGTGAATGTGCGTGGGGACCCGGGCATCGGCATCGATGATTGGCAGGCGGTAGACGACAACGCCTGTGCAAGGCGCACGAATCGTCTCGATCAGTGAATCGATTTCACGCGCCAGTGTCTGGTAGAGCGCCTGTACGGCCTGTCGTCTAAGGGTTTCCATTGGTGCGATGCTCCCGGGCATCAACGAGTGTGTGCAACAAACAGGATCCCTACCCTGTTCCAACGAGGCACACGAATATTTACCACCATTGCAGTGGCGGCCATAACCTCAACCTGTCCCGCACACCTACCTATAAAACCCTAGCTTATCCTCATCCGCGTCACACTCCTGCTACACCACTATTTGACCTCTCCCTACACTCCTCCAATTCATCACAGTTGACAGGGGATATTATGAGGTTGGTACCTGCTGGATTAATTGTCAGTTGGCAGTGTGCAAGGGTGGTATATATAGGGTGGTTGGCGAACCCGATGAGACTGGTTGCTTCTTGGCAGGTTCAGCAGTACTTGTTGCGGTTAGTCGAACATGCGCAAGGCACTTCAATACGCAGACCCTGCACCAACTTACAATGCACCGAAGCATCAACTATCAGAGGCAAGCAAAACTACCTTATTTACAATAGAAACGAATCTACGTCCTTGTACCAGTCTTCCTGATTTGAATCAAAATGCCGTGGGAAGGTATGGAATACAGTTGCTTTGTAAATGGATCGGTTAATGAGCTATGTCAAGTATTAATCCAGTGTCCATGAGCCGCGGACATTCTAGATGCTCATTATGACATAACAGCAAAAGCGGTCAGAATTTTAAGAATGCTCTATATGACTTCATTGCTGCCGACGGTACGGAGATATAGTCGATGAATGCAGCCACACCAAGGTAC
>JABDKO010000008.1 GCA_013002165.1 Rhodothermales bacterium
GGCCAGGCTGTCAAATCCCAGACCCGTGGCGGTGCCGGTGATTGCCGGATCCGTGCCGTCAAGACAGGAAATGGTAGTATCGGGCGGACAATTGAGGATGATCGTGTCGAGCATGGGTACAAAAAAGATAAAACTTTCGGTGCATCCCTGTCCGGTGGTTACGGTCAAGCCATAGCTCCCTGCTGACAATCCCATCAGGTCCCTGTCCATGGATTCATTGGACCAGTTGTACATCACCGAATCTCCAACGCAGGCAATGTCGAATCGAATGCTTCCCGATCCATCGCCGGGGTCACCCTGGACATCAATATTGGTGATCACGGCAGTGGGAATGTTGTCGAGAACAATGGTTTGTTGGAGGACAAGGGTTGTATCCTGGCAGGAGTCCATGACTTCCCAAATTCGGGTAAATCGTCCAAAATCACAATCCAGGGTATCGGTAACCAGGTAGGTAGTATCAATGAACTGGTTACATCCGAGATTGAGTGTATCGGTCAGAAAGAGGGCGACATCCGGGGCACAAATGCCCACTAAAAAGACCGTGTCCGGCGCCGTGAGGTTTTCGATCCCGGGACGGCTGATGGTAATCATTTGTGTGCAGGTGTCTGCCGATGTGGAATCCACTACAGCAATCCAGGAACGTTGAATAATCTGATCACCCGGGCAATCCTGGATGATGACATCTTCGTACCGGACAGTGTCATAACCCGTGGATTCGGGCATTCCTGTCACCTCGGGAGATATCGGAGACTCGCAAGCGACAGTCGTATCCGGTGGACAGGTCAGCATGGCTGACATCGCCGCTTCGATCGTAAAACTTAAGGTATCAGTACAACCTGACGCATTGCTGATGGTTACGGAGTACATACCCGCAGGTACCATGGTCAGCGCCATATCAGTACTTCCGTCGGACCAATTATAGCTAATGCTGTCAGCCTGGCACGATAACAAGTCAAAGGTGATCGCGCCTGTTGAATCTCCTGAATCTGTTGTAATGTCAATATTCGATACCACGAAAAGGGGAACATTACGCAGGATGATGATCTGTGAAGCCATCAGCGTGGTGTCCTGGCAGGAATCATTGACCGTCCAGGTACGGCTTAAGGTGATGACGTCGCAATCGTTCATCATTTCGACGGTTTGGACGGTATCCAGGGATTGGTGACAACCCAATTCGATCATCGGTAAGGCTAGATTGTAAAAACTATCCAGACAAATGCCGGTCACATTAAGTGTGTCGGAGATCCCAAAATCGATGGCCTCTGTTTGGAGGACAGTGATCGTTTGGGTACATATTTCTTCAGTGAGCGTGTCGACTGTGTTAAACCAGGTTCTTTGCACGATCAGATCCAATGGACAATCCTGCATGATCGAGTCGGTGAAGCTCAGATTCAGAACTTCACTCGTGTCCAGACCAAACGTCGGACTGCCCGTCGCAGCTGGATCCAGCGAGCTACCACATTGAAGCGTTGTGTCCGGTGGACAGGTCAGCATGGCTGACATCGCCGCTTCGATCGTAAAACTCAACGTATCTGTACAACCCGCCTCATTGCTGATGGTGACCGAGTACATACCTGCAGGTACCATGGTCAGCGCCATGTCTGTACTGCCATCGGACCAGTTGTAGCTAATGCTGTCAGCCTGGCACGTTGTTAAGTCAAAGGTGATCGCGCCTGTTGAATCTCCCGAATCCGTAACGATGTCAATATTTGAAATCTCGAACAAGGGAACGTCACGGAGGACGATAATCTGGGAAGCCATCAGGGTGGTGTCTTGGCAGGAATCATTCACTGTCCAGGTACGGCTTAAGGTAATCGCGTCGCAATCGTTCGATACTTCGACTGTTTGCACGGTATCAATGCTCTGGTGACAACCCAACTGGATCATCGGCAAGGTAATATTGTAAAAACTGTCCAGACAGATGCCCGAGACTTCGAGCGAATCTGTTATGCCAAAATCGATGACCTCCGTTTGGAGGACGGTGATTGTCTGGATACATATTTCTTCTGTGAGCGTGTCCAAGGTGTTAAACCACGTTCTTTGGACGATCAGATCCAGCGGACAATCCTGGGTGATCGAATCCGTAAAGCTCAGGTTGAGCATGGCCGTGGAGTCCGGGCCAATGACCGGGCTGCCGGTCGCATCGGGATCAATTGAACTCCCGCATGCCAGCGTTGTATCGGATGGACAGGTGATCACCTGTTCAACAAAGCCGGGGACAGAAAACGCGAACGAATCAACACATCCTGAGGCATTGGTGACCGTCAGACTATAGTCGCCGCCGATGAGTCCGGTGCGGGTTGAATCGGTACTGCCATCGGACCAGGCATAAGTCAACGGAGACAAAACACAGGATGTAGTAAAGGTGATGGAGCCTGACATATTTCCGGTATCC
>JABDKO010000018.1 GCA_013002165.1 Rhodothermales bacterium
GCGTCCGGTCCCGGATCTGTGTGAGACTCCTCACTCAGCAACTCGGTACCTGGCACCTCCGAAGGTGGGTTCACTGTTGTGTTGACAAGTAAATCATCGTTCATGACAACTCCTCCCTCTGTTTAGCCTTCCTCAGACCATATCAGTCTCACATAGTGGGTGTACGTTCATGGTTTCATGTCACCAGGTGGCAGCGCTCTACCTTCATCATTTCTTCAATGCCGCCAGAGCTGGTCCAAACCAGACAATGTAGCCTTTTGCTCTCCACGTCCGACAGTTGCAGATTTATCATATTCAGACGCTGGCCGTCCAGTATCGTCCAATCCAGGAGGACATATGTATGGCGTATGTATAACGAGATCAGGTCAGACTCCAGCTGAGACCTCATGCTGAAAGCACGAAAAATTTTGATACAAGTCAATGACATCGATTCTCCGGCACAACAATATTATTGCGCACCATGCCCCATGTCGGCTGGTAGTTGTTTACTGCTGTTATTTACCGCAGTAGTTAACTTAACGTCAAATCAAATCACTGATCTTGTCAAGTTGAATAGTCAAGGAGTACAGAATGTCCAAAAATTCACTCATGAGTAATTTCCTGGGACGTGAGCCCGGAACTGACATGTTTCGCAGTTTACAGGATGAGATAGATAGAGTATTCAACCGCTTCCAGGATTTCACACCGGGATCCACCAGGCAGGCACTGTTGTCCGGTAATGGCATGATGACGTTACAACCAAAAATCGATATCAGTGAGACTGAAAGCGAAATTCAGGTGGAGGCAGAGTTGCCGGGCGTGGAGCTTGCCGATGTCGAAGTGTCGGTAGTGAATGAAATGTTGGTAATTGAAGGCAGGAAATCCACTGAGTCGGAGAAGAAGGAGAAAAACTATCATCTGGTCGAACGCTCCCAGGGTCAGTTCATGCGACGCATTCCACTCGGCTTCGATGTGGATACCGATAAAGTTGAGGCGAAATTCAACAATGGCGTACTCAGTGTGACTATTCAGAAACCTGAGGAACAGGTTAAGAAGACGAGGAAGATCGAGGTAAAGAAGGAGTCGGCCTCTGCCTGATTCGACTGACACGGGTTTCCTGGATCGACGAGAGTCGTCTCGACAGACTCCACGACGCGTGTTGACGGTCTTTGGGCAATCGTAAATGAACAGGGAATAGTGGCTGCGAAACCAGACCTGGAATAGACCGTCAACGCTGGCTAACCCCAGGGTATAGGTACTTCTGCAATGCTTACCTGGTTATCAGGCGTCGTACGGTGTTCAGCTACTTCAGCAAGGTTCGCAGGCGGATCCGTTCACTAGAATCATCGTTCGTCGCGGATTTCGTTCAGCCTGCGCGGTACGGGCGGAATACAGACTGTATTTCGTTCGCGCCGCGTAGGCCGGGCCGCGCAGGCCGGGATGCGAAGTTCGGGCCGCGCAAGCCAGGCCGTGTTGGCCGCGCCGCAAAGGGTGCAGAATATTCGCGATGAACGAAGGGGATGCGGAAGGGTTGGGTGATTTCATGAAGTATCCGGGTCAAACTCACCGGTAAGTTTGATATCTCCAGCGAGCCCTTCTGGCAAGTTCCTGCGCGGGACCAGACGGTCATACGATACGGGAGCGGTCCGCATCAACAAACATGGATCATGGGGACAATGTCACGGCTGATAGTGTCGCTATAGCATGAGCCGAAAGCGATTATCGGACGGCTTTTATTGTCTAATTGAGGTTAACTTCAGCCAGGCAGTGATCACGACTGACTGGCTTTACCGCCATATTCAGCTTGGAACTGAGATCGAATATTCGTAGAATGAGCTGCGTATTGACGCGACTGGTTTTCAACGGTGTACCTGCATGATTTACGCACTGCAAACAACAGTATTCGTAATCTACACACTACGAACAATACTATTCTGTCGTTTCAGAAAATATCATTCATACGAGATACAGCGTCATGTCTTCAAGTGATCCAAAAGACTGGATGTGGACTGAAGCCTGCGTATTGCTCGAAAGAGCAGATCGCCTGCGAAACCGGTTTTTTGCCCCCGTGTTGTCGACCGGCGACAGCACATCGTGGTCTCCACCTCTGGATATTTATGAAAATGAGCGGGAAATCTGGGTATTCTCGGCGCTCCCAGGTGTCGCATCCGCCGACATGAAGGCTTATCTTGAAGCTGATTGCCTGATTGTGACTGGACATCGGCATTTACCCGATTGTATCCGTGGCGCATCGATACATAGAATGGAAATTCCCCATGGTCACTTTGAGCGTCGAATCCGTCTGTCAAACACGAATCTGACGGTGGACACCATGGTTTTCGAGAATGGATTTCTGTCACTACGACTGAAGAAAACGAGCTAGTCTCAGGGAGATTACTCATGAACGAGCAGGTAGAGCACGACAAGACTTCGGGCACAAGCGACGACTCGACGGTGGCACCTGAGCAGACACGCCACGGGGACTCACTGATCATTCTGCCAGTGCGTAACACGGTACTGTTTCCGGGTATCATTCTTCCGCTGGCGATCGGTCGACCGCAATCTATCGCGGCTGCACAGGATGCGGCAAAAAATGGCCAGCCCATAGGCGTTGTGCTGCAGTCCGATCCCGCCGTGGACATCCCCGGGCCTGAGCATCTGCATCAAATCGGGACCGTGTGTGAGGTGTTGCGTTACATCACGACGCCTGATGGCTCCCACCACATCGTCTGCCGTGGTGTACAGCGATTTCGTATTCTCGAATTTCAGAAGAACGATCCCTATCTGCTGGCCCGGGTGGTCAGAGAAACAGAGTCTGAAATACACACACCGGATATCGACGCGCGCGTCCACCAGCTCAAGGTTCGCAGCTGGGAAGCCATTGAGCTGCTGCCTGGCGTAAACGCCGATGTTGGCGCCGCCATTGATAACCTGGAATCGGCTCCGGCAATTGCAGATTTTGTCGCGGGAATGCTTGACTTTGCTCCGGCAGACAAGCAACAGATTCTCGAAACATTCGACATTACCGAACGACTCGACAAAGTGCTTACGTTGCTGAGCCAACGCATTGAAGTATTGAAACTGTCGCAGCAGATTGGCGAACAGACCAGGCATACAATGGCTGCGAAGCAGCGTGAACACATCTTGCGTGAACAGCTTGAACAAATACAAAGAGAACTGGGCGAGGGAGAAGACAACAGTTCTGAATTAAACGAGCTTCGACAAGCCGTGGACGAGGCAGGAATGCCCGAGGAGGTGGAGACTGCAGCACGGAAGGAACTCAAGCGACTGGAACGCATGTCCGATGCCATGTCGGAATATACCGTCATACGCAACTATCTCGACTGGCTGATACGGTTACCCTGGAACAAGGCAACCGACGAAGAGATCGACATCGCCAACGCCGAACGAATTCTCAATGAGGACCACTACGGTCTGGAGAAAATCAAGACACGTATTCTCGAGCATCTGGCCGTTCACAAACTCAACCCAGGTGGCAAGAGCCCGATTCTGTGTTTCGTCGGACCGCCGGGTGTTGGTAAGACGTCGTTGGGGCAAAGTATCGCTCGCGCCATGGGACGTCAATTTGCGCGTATCAGCCTGGGCGGGGTGCATGATGAGGCAGAGATTCGCGGTCATCGCCGCACCTATGTTGGCGCATTGCCCGGCAACATCATTCAGAGTATCAGCAAGGCGGAAACCAATAATCCAGTCATGATGCTTGATGAACTGGACAAGCTCAGTGCGAGCTTTCACGGTGACCCTTCATCTGCACTACTCGAAGTGCTTGATCCTGAGCAGAATTCAAGCTTTCGCGATAACTTCCTTGCAGTGCCCTTTGATCTTTCAAAGGTAATGTTCATTGGCACAGCGAATGTACTTGACAATATTCCAGGGCCGCTGCGCGATCGCATGGAAGTAATCAGCATACCCGGGTATACCGAGGATGAAAAATTGCAGATCGTCAGACGCTATCTGCTGCAGCGCCAACTCACCGCAACTGGACTGGATTCAGAACGATTCAGTATCTCCGACGATGCTATCCGCGACATCATCCATGACTATACGCGCGAAGCAGGATGCAGGAATCTGGAACGGGAGATTGGTGCCGTTTGTCGTCACGTTGCCGTCCGTGTGGCCGACGGGTCCCTGGAGCGAATGCATATCGACAGGACGCACCTTGCAGAAATTCTGGGGCCTGTTCGATTTGAAAGCGAAGTGGCCATGAGAACCAGCGTGCCCGGTGTGGCGACCGGACTTGCCTGGACGCCCACCGGAGGCGATATTCTCTTCGTTGAAACCAACCGCGTACCAGGCAATGGTAAATTGATTTTGACTGGCCAATTGGGCGACGTCATGAAAGAGAGCGCTCAAGCGGCACTGACCTTGGTGAAAGGGCAGGCCGCAGCACTGGGACTGGATAACAGTATATTTCAAGACTCCGATATTCATATCCACGTGCCCGCAGGGGCCATACCCAAAGACGGACCCAGCGCCGGAGTGTGCATGTATCTGGCATTGGTATCACTGCTCACAACGCGCACGGTGCGTAATGATACGGCCATGACCGGGGAAATATCTCTGCGTGGCCTGGTGCTGCCGATCGGTGGTGTGAAGGAGAAGGTACTCGCAGCGGTACGCGCCGGAATCACCATCATTATGCTACCTGCACGGAATCGCAAGGATCTGGAAGATGTACCTGCATCGATTCGTGACAGTGTGAAATTTGTCTGGCTCGACAAAGTGGAAGATGCCGTTTCCGTGGCGCTCGATCCACCTGTCAGTCAGCGAAGCAGGTCGCCTGAAGAGGC
>JABDKO010000022.1 GCA_013002165.1 Rhodothermales bacterium
CCGGTTGGGCCGGTAAATCCGCGCAACGCCGGGGCCGCAGACGTGTCGTTTACCGCTGGCCGTGTAGAGATGGCTATCGATGGACTGGGCATGGGTGGCGCGAACGACCACACTGTAAATGAAACAGGTGATCTTTGGACTTTTCCAATGCAAACAAAACGGGCTGCGGTGTTGATACATCGTTTGTCGAGCGGAGTGCAGTAGGTCAACTGTGAAGTGACTGACGCCAGAGTTCAAATGCGAGCCACCAGTCTACTTCCCGTTCCAGAGATTCGTCACCGCCATAAAATGCATCGACCGTGCGGATCAATCGTGGACAATCATACCACGAATAATTTCGAACAGCTGTGGATCGCACGAGGTCGCGAACCTGTTCCTCGACGGAAGCGAGCAGACTGGTTTTCGTATTTGTAGATGTCTTCGGACTCGTTACTTGACCGTCAAATGTAGTCAACCGAGCGCCTTTGGCCAGCGGGAAACTGTCAAGATCCATCTCTGCGGACTGTATGGCCGATTTGTACGCTGCACTATCACGCCTCGACTCTGCCGAAGCGGCGAGCACTGCGTCGATATAGGTCGGCTGTGCAAAGGGCATCCAGCCAACACTTACGGCATCTATTGCAGCCTGGCCGTAAGCATAGAAGTTGGGTAATCTGTAGGTCACCATGATCTGGTCGATCACATTATCCCATTCCCGGTTGTCGATGAGCATCTCTTCCCGGACGAGACGAACTGTCTTGCGGTACTCGTGCCTTAGTCGTTTCGCCACGGGTTCAGTAAACGGATTTGTTTTGTCGTAGCGAAACGCACGTTCCAAATGAAGTTGAGTGACGTGGGTAAGACTTCGCAGCAGTGGATGTCGAAGTCGTTTAGCAAATCGAGCTCTACCAATTTCACCGAAGCCGCCGTCGATAATTCCGTTTCCGGAATCAGCCAATGATTTGTATCGGTTAAGCTTGAGCCCTGCCGACGCAGGGGCGATTGCACCGTGTGCACTGGAGAAGCCACGCATCAGATTCATCGCGGAATCGCCCGTTTCAATTGATTCGGGTAAGACCACGCGGGGGATACCGAGTTCATCGGCAATCCTGACCGAAAGTTGGTTGTCCCCGTCAAGGGGACTGCCGAAGCTGTGCAACTGAAAATCGATCTTGTTCTGCAGGAGCAGGGCAAGCAGCGTCCGCGAGTCGAGCCCACCTGATAAACCAAGCGATGTTTTGAAGCCACCGACCTGAAGAAAGGGAATAACCGCCTGAAGAAAACTGCTCGACGGACCAACCCCTGTTGTAGTCGACTGGGGTGCGCTGTAAGTAGATCTCTTGACTCCTTCTGCTGAAAACGAGACCGTCTCACCTGGTGACAAGCGCTCGATGCCATTCACAAGACACTCATGGGAGAGTTGGTTTATACCGAGCCAGTGGCTTGAAAAAGCCGACATGTTAATGTCAGAATGTCCAGTGTACTGACAGATTTTAGCGAGGTCAGTCGAGAAAAATGCCTTACCGTTTTGTACCGCGTAGTAGCAGGCTCGAACGCCAAGCCTGTCCGTAGAAATCGTTATCGTCGTCGGGGACCAGACCAGTTTTACAAAGTGACCGTCAGGCGCGTTTGAACCTCTACCGGTGTAACCGATTCGTGCTGTTGTTGCACCGGTAGTCTCCAGAGGCAGTCCGACAACGACAGTGCCGGACGAACCATCTTCATGGATGCTATGCGTCAGCGGATGTCCGGACACTTTGACGGTTAGTGCCTCAGATCGGACGTCACTATCTCGTGTCGTCGGATGATAGCTCGAATCACGCTGTGGATCAGCAGTCTCATCGCCCTTCCGACGCAAGTGATTCAGAATAATATAGCCTGAGAGTTCACTCACCAGTTGTTAGTCATCCTCCGGTCGATGATAGGCTGACCGCGAAAAGAAAGCAGGGCATCTCTTGCGGAGTCACCCTGCTCGTCTTCGACTGAAGGAGATTGCTAGTTGGTGCCGATGATGTTACCGTCACCATCAATCGTATATATTTCTCCTATTCCGAGGTCACGGATACCGGGTTCGATTACGGATTTGTCGCCTACAACGATCCAGACAAGGTTCTCGGGACGAACGAGTTCTTTAGCCGCGCTTCTGACTCTATCCTCGTTTAGACTGAGTACGCTCTCGGAGTAGTTATTCCAGTAGTCATCGGGCAGCTCGTACTGCACGATCTGCTGTACCGATCCGAGCACCGAGCCGATTGTTTCCCACTGACCTGCAAGTTGCATGGTTTGATTGGCGAGTGCACGTTGCAGTTCTGCTTCTGTAGCCGGGTTTTCGCCAATGTATTCTCGAAGCTCGCGCTGCGCCTCCGCAATAGACTCGGCAGTTTTGTCCGTCTGGACCGGGGCGTAGACAATAAACGGTCTCTGGCCCCTTGCGTCCAGCAGGATAGAGAATGCACCGTATGACCATCCCTTCTCCTCGCGAAGGTTCATGTTTACGCGAGCGGTGAAGGTCCCTCCGACGATATTATTTGCTGTCACAAGTGCTACTTCATCAGGATTGTTTCGCGGCGGTGCGACATGTCCGGCAAAGATTATTGACTGTTGTGACCCGGGTCGATCCATGAGATATACCACGGCATCCTTGTGCGGTACAGTACCAATATTCTTGGATGGAACAGATCCACGACGCCAGCTGCCAAACTTGGCCTCGACGGCGCTGACGAGCTCGTCCATAGTGATGTCACCAACGGCGACTAGTGTCGCGTTGTTTGGTTTGAACCAAGTATCATGAAAACCGATCAAGTCTTGACGCGTGATGGAGGCTACAGACTCCGCAGAGCCAGAACCTGAATACGGTAACCCGTATGCATGGTCATCGCCGTAGAGCAATTTTGGAAAGACACGCAGCGCCATCTGAATGGGAGTGACCTGCTCACGTTGAATCGTAGCCAACAGCTGATTCCTCAGGCGTTCGAGATCTCCTTCGGGAAACGACGGATTAAGGACCACGTCGGCATACAGGTTAAGTGATGCGCCAAGGTTTTCTTTTAGAGATGAGAGACTTACTACTGAGATATCAAGATTGGATCCTGACCCCAGAGTCGCTCCAAGCATGTCCAGCTCGTCGGATATTTCGACCGCCGTTCGAGTCTCTGTGCCCTCATCAAGCATGGTCATAGCCAATCGGGCAAGGCCCGGAATTGCCTGCTGATCCGTGGCCGCGCCTGCATCGAGCAGAAGAGAGATGTTCACCAGCGGTGAAGCATCCCGCTCCGCAAGAACAATCTTCAAACCGTTCGACAATGTCGATCGCTCAAGAACAGGGAAGGAAGCCGCGGGAGGGCTGGTAACATTCGGTAAAGCCGATCTGTCTACGCCACTATCAGCCGCAGTAAGTTCGGGGAATGGGTGCACTTCAAGAATGTAAGCACCATCTGATAGCCAATCGGCCGCCGTTCGTCGAATATCTTCCGGCGTCGCAGCGAGTATCGTAACAAGCTCCTGCTTCCATGCTTCGGGAGACGTACCGTACACTTCGCTTCGTGCGAGAATATCTGACTTGCCGCCAAAGCCGCCGATCCGTTCAATGCCGCGAATCACTCGTGCTTTATTCTGAACCTTGATTCTTTCGACCTCAGTCTCCGTCGGTCCAGCCTCAAGAAAGCGACCCAGTTCTTCCCGGATTGCATGCTCGACTTCCGAAAGATCCTGTCCCGGTCGTGCCGTTGCCTGAATCCGAAACTGGCTGCTGATTTGTCGTTCGTCGATGAAAGCGTTTACATCGGTTGCGATTTGATCACTGTAGACGAGACGATTATAAAGTCTTGAAGACTTGCCATCGGTCAGTACATCACCCGCCATATCGAGATAGGCAATCTCATCGGTGAACGCCGGTGGTACGTTCCACACCATATAAATGCGCGCCTGTGGAACGCGGTCCTGCATCGTCTGTCGCTGTTCTCCTTCACGTTTTGCAATCCACGTGTCAAAAGACTGTACGGGAGGCCCGGGCTGAATATCTCCAAAATACTCTTCAGCTTTTTGTCGAGCGGTTGCAGTATCAATATCGCCGGCAATGACGACGACGGCATTGTTCGGACCGTAGTAATCCTTGAACCATGTCTTTACATCATCCAGTGAGGCAGCATTCAAATCCTCCATAGAACCTATGACCGAGTGGTCATAAGGGTGCCCTTTCGGATATGTCGCATCAATTATGAGATTTTCAACCTGTCCGTATGGTTGGTTCTCGCCCTGTCGCTTTTCGTTCTGCACAACACCGCGCTGCTCTTCAAGCCGTTCCTGGTCGATGGCACCAAGCAGGTGACCCATCCGATCGGACTCCATGAATAGCGCAAGATCGACGGCATTCACAGGTACATTCTGAAAATAGTTGGTGCGGTCCTCGTTGGTTGTTCCGTTAAGATCGGTGGCACCAACACGTTCCAGGGCCTGGAAGTAATCGTCGTTATAGTTCTCCGATCCATTGAACATCAGATGCTCGAAGAGGTGAGCAAAGCCGGATCGGCCATCCGGCTCATTCTTGGAGCCGACGTGATACCATACATTGACGGCAACTATAGGAGCCTTATGGTCTTCATGGACAAGTACTGTTAATCCGTTGTCCAGGACAAAACGAGAATATGGAATGTCTGGTAGTGATTCCGGTAGCATTCCTGATTCCTGACCAGCAGAAGGCATGGAAAAGGAGACCAGCAATAGAATCACGAGTAAATTGCTTGTTCGTAGCATGGCTAAGTGATAAATCGATTATCTGCAAATAGGAATATGGTCGGTATGCGATCATTGTCCGAGAAACGTATACTGCCGGACGTCGCAAGTCGACCAGACAATATATAACAACTGATTCTGCCTCCTGGTTCAAAAACGAGTGATATCCGGTACCTCTCAAAAAACCACCGTTTTGTGGTTTTTCCATGGCAATCTCCAGACTCCAGCCGCGTGGAACGGGATCGCAGATGAGTTGAACACTGCGTTCCCGAATGTTGATTGCAGGACCCCCGACTGGACGATTACAGATTCACAGACTTTGCAGGATGCTGCACGGTCTTTCTGCTCGTCAGTCCGTGAGTCTAACCATTATACAATCAACGTTGTAGTTGGTTATTCGATGGGCGGGCGATTTGCATTTCACCTCTTGCTTGAAGACCCGACTCTGTGGACAAGTGCGATCATTGCATCGGCAGATCCGGGAACCGAAGTAGAATCGGAAAGGCAATCGATTCTCCAGAGAGACATGAAGTGGGCTGCCGAATTGCGTTCGGGAGACCTCGGAAATATTGTCGAAGCGTGGGATTCGCTACCAGTCTTTGGAGATAGACCGAATGCTGCTCCAAGGGAGCTTGCAGATCTCGATGCAGAGAGACTTGCAGAATCCATGGTCCGGTTTTCCAAAGGTAAGCAAGAGAGTCTCTGGTCGATGCTCGCAGAACTGAAAACTCCAACCACCTTCGTCTCTGGCTCTGAGGACAAACGGTACTCGGCTATTGGTACGCGTCTCGCGAGTACGAGTGAGGCGATCTCACACCATAATATTCGTGGAGCCGGGCATCGTGTGCCATGGGAAGCACAGGCTGAGTTCGTCGATCTAGTACGCCATGCGATTGCTCAACAGTAGTTGGCATATCCTATTCTGTGAACAAAAACCCCTATGGATTTGCCAGGGCAATCTGAGTGGGCTGGTATCAGGCCGTAAATCTGCATATTCGTGAGCAGTTGATGATCATGATGGCTTCGAACCAGAACAGCGAGGTCCGCAATCGGTCACTAGAAGCGGAGCGTAAAAACTGTTCGAGTCCCCGGAGTTGAAACAACTCCGATGCTGCCTCCGTGCTGCCGCATGATCTCTCGAGAAAGTGAGAGACCAATCCCGCTGCCATCCTTGCGAGTCGTAAAAAACGGTACAAAAATCTTGTCTATTGCCTCATCGACAATTCCGCGACCATTGTCGACAACCTGTATAACAGCTCGCCCCCGGCGGTCAATTCGGGCCTCAAGTTGAATCCACGGTTTTTCAGATTCACTGACAGCCTGGATCGCGTTCGTAACCAGGTTGATCAGGACCTGCTCGATCAATTCTCCATCTGCGGCGATTTCCAATTCGGGTGGGACAATGGATTGTTGGACGTCAACACCCTTTTCGTTGAGTGTGTGCTGGAAAAGTCTCCTGAGGTCCTCGAACAGATCGCTAACGCGTACGATACCGAGGTCTGGCTGGGGAACGCGAGTAAGTTTTCGATAGTCATTGACAAAGTTCAGCAGGCTCTCGCTGCGACGCTCGATAGTCTGAACGGCTCCCCGCACATCCTCCATATGAGTGTGCGTTATGGCAGAGTCGGATGCGTCAGTTTCCTGCAGCAGCTCGTTGGCAGTCGATGCGAGGGAAGAGATTGGAGCGACTGAGTTCATGATCTCGTGTGTGAGGACGCGCGTCAACTTCTGCCAGGCCTCCAACTCTTTCTCGTCCAGTTCGCTTTGAATATCCTGTACGGTGACAAGCTTGTAGAAGACATCGCCCTGCTTGAATTCCGTTGCGTGTATTACAAGCTGCAGCAGTTCATCCTCGTCAACGATCTGGACCAGCTTCTTGTCACCGTACCGCAGCTCACGAAGTGTGTCCACCAGCTCTGAACTGAGAGGTTTGAGTGCGTCGATATTCTTGAGATATGGAACCCGGAGCAGGCGCTTGGCGGCTGTGTTGATAAGGTTAACGGTGCCGTCCGCCTTGTACGAAATCAGACCGACGCCTACGTGTTGCATGACGGTTTGGAGATACCGGAAGTTGGTCTCTTTTTCCGATCTCTCTTCGCGGAAATTATCCATGATCGCCCTGAACTCCTGACTCAGGGCCTGATACGATTTTCCACGTTGGGCACCGGAAAAGCTTTGAGAGAAATCACTGTACCGAATAGCGGCAAGCATCCTTGCGAGATCCAGGTTCGATTTTTCAACGTAGCTGATCAACCAGAACGTCTGATACAGGGCCAGCAGTCCAACCAGTATGGCAGCAGGATAAGACCTTACGGTGAACGCAAGAACAACCGCGGCAGTAATTGTTGCGGCAATCACTGCGATCCTGAGTATGCATTGGACGCGAAAGTGACGATAAATCATGTAGTCGATACGAAATATGCCACGCCCGGGAGGCAAAACGAAATATTGCCGGCCAGTTATAGCCCGTATTTTTCGAGTCTACGGTAGAGGGAGGCGCGAGTCAATCCCAGTTCCTCGGCAGCTCTGCTAATATTGCCATCCTCTTTTGCGAGAGCGCGTCGAATGACAAGACGTTCGACCTCTTCGAGATTGTAACTGTCGAAGGTGAAACCAGAATCTTGCTGATCGCCATTCATGCTGGCTGCAAACAAGAAATCTTCCGGTTGCAGCATGTTCGAGTCTGTCATGATGATGGCACGCTCGATCATGTGCTGCAGTTCACGCACGTTGCCCGGCCACGCATATTTTTCCAGTTTCCTGAGTGCTGCTGGACGGATTCCGTGAATGTTCTTCTGATACTTTTCCGCATAGATCCCAAGAAAGTGTTTTACGAGCTCTTCGATATCCTCGACACGTTCGCGCAGCGGAGGCAGTTTGATTTCCACAGTGTTCACTCGATACAGGAGGTCCTGCCGGAATGAATGCTCACCAACCATGTCATAGATGGGCATATTTGTCGCACAGATCAGGCGGACATCAATGGGTCTAGCCTTGTTGGCACCGACTCGAATTACTTCGCGTTGTTGAAGTACAGTTAACAGTTTCGCCTGCAAGGGCAATGACAGGTTGCCGATCTCATCCAGAAATAACGTTCCCCTCGTTGCGACTTCAAATCGACCGGCCCGGTGATCGTTCGCTCCGGTGAAAGAGCCTTTAACATGTCCAAAAAGTTCACTCTCAAAAAGCGACTCGACGATCGCCCCCATGTCGACTGTGACGAAAACTTCCCCGGAACGGGCAGACTGGCGGTGCAACTCCCGGGCAACCAGTTCTTTGCCGGTACCGTTTTCACCAAGTATCAGAACGTTCGCATCAGTTCGAGCGACCTTGTTGATAGTTTCGAAAACGCGTTGCATCGACGCGGCCCGACCACCGACAAAATCCTGAAACTTATTGTCCATGTCTGCACTCAATAACATCTGTCCGGACCGTAGACGAGATGCCTCTTCCTCGGTCATCCTGAGCTTGACCGCCGAGGCCATTGTCGCGAGCAGTCGTTCATTCTGCCACGGCTTCAGCACGAAATCGGTCGCACCCGCTTTAATGGCCTGTACTGCAGTGGACACATCTCCATACGCGGTAATTAGAATCACGACGGCCGATGGATCAATTGAGAGAATCTTGTCGATCCAGTAGAATCCCTCCCGACCGCTGGTGACGTCCTGCGTGAAATTCATGTCCAGCAGGATGATGTCGTAGGATTCATTGCGCAGAATCGTCGGCAGCATCTCAGGTCGTTTCTCGACATCGACGACGTTGGCGTGCTTCTTAAGAAGCAGTCGCAGTGCCTGCAAGACATCCGCATCATCGTCGACGATTAGAACTTTACCGAATGATTGAGTCATCTGCTGATAGACTGTTTCTGAAATACCACGAATCGAGATTCAGTGACAACGTGTGCAACAAAAGGGTCACCAACAACCGTACCGTCATTGACGGATGGAATTGACCGTGAATGGACTGAATTCAACGAAACACTGTTCATTATCGTACAGTTCTGTACTGCCAGCGAACAACAAATGTTGCGATAATTGTAGCTATGTTGCGAACGGGACCCGAAAGCGAGCTTATTATACTGGCACAGCGCTTGCCATTGCCATCTGAGCATTAGACAACGATAGTTAATCCTAACCCGAGAATTGTAAAGTGGAGCCAGGTTCGATCCTTACGCAAAGTCTGACTGAGCCCAACAAGGGCAAGTCCTCGGGCGAAGGTCATGATCGTCGTTTCAAAAAGAAGTTCCTGACCCGCGGCCGCGTTTTGGCAATCGTCGCGGGCATCATCTTCATTGCCCTGGTCGGGTATGGTATTTCCACGCTGTCGTCGGGAAAAACCGTTCGAGTTGACAAGGATAAGGTCACGATTGCAACTGTAGAGCGCGGGCCGTTTCAAGAATACATCCCGGTCACTGGTAACGTTCTCCCGCGGACAACCGTCTACCTTGATGCAGAGTCCGGTGGCCGCGTCGACGAGAAGTTTGTACTCGAGGGTACGCAGGTTACAAAAGGTCAGCCACTGCTTCGACTCTCAAATAATGATCTGCAACTGCGCCTCATTAGTGCTGACGCCCAACGGATCGAGCAGATAAACAGAGTACAGGATACACGGCTGCGCCTCGAGCAGAACGCGCTCAATTTGCGGCAGCAGCTGGCGCAGATGGACTACAATATTACAAGACTTGAGCGAGACCTCGAAAGGAACCGCGAGATGTTTGACAAGAATCTGATTTCGGAACGTGAATACCAGCTTGTGAAAGACGAGTACGACTATTACATCAATAGCAAGGCACTCACATTGCAGGGATATCAGCAGGATTCTCTTCGGATGTCATCTCAACTCGTGCAAATGGAAGCCAGTGTCTCGAGCATGAACGCCAACTACCGTGTCATCCAACAAGTTCTCGACAACCTTACGATTCGTGCTCCTGTGTCCGGCCATTTGACATCATTCAGTGCGGAGATCGGGGAACTGCGGCAAGCAGGAGACCGGTTTGGTCAGATCGATGTGCTGGACGGCAACAAGGTTCGTGCAGGCGTTGACGAGTTTTACATTGCGCGCGTGCAGCGCGGGCAAGTCGCAACTACACAACCGATTGGCGGCGTTGAGTATTCCATGACCGTCACCAGAGTCTATCCGGAAGTACTAGCCGGAAGATTCGAAGTTGATTTAGAGTTTACAGGCGAGACGCCCCCTGGAATCCGTCGCGGGCAAACCATTCGGTTCAGACTTGAGATGAGTGATCCGGAAGAGGCCATGTTGATTCCCAAAGGTGGTTTCTTTCAGACTACAGGCGGAAACTGGGTATACGTCCTGGATTCTTCCGGTGACGCAGCTGTTAAACGAAATATCAGGCTAAGCAGACAGAATCCGCAGTTTCTTGAGGTGGTAGATGGCCTTCAGCCTGGCGAACAAGTTATTACATCGAGTTACGACTCATTCGGAAATGCTGACCGAGTTATTCTCAATTAGAATACTTTGCCAGCAATAACCAGTATCGAGGAGACCAATGATTAAGACCAACAATTTGAGCAAAGTCTACCGCACGGACGAGGTAGAAACCACAGCGCTGAATAACGTGAATCTTGAGATTCAAGCTGGCGAGTTCATTTCAATTATGGGTCCATCAGGGTGCGGTAAGTCGACCTTGCTCAACATCCTTGGTTTGCTGGACAACCCGAGCAGCGGAGACTACGTATTTGCCGGAAACAACGTATCAAAAATGAACGAGCGGCAACGAGCACAATTGAGGAAGGGGAATATCGGGTTCGTCTTTCAGAGCTTCAATCTTATCGACGAACTGACAGTTTACGAGAACGTCGAGCTGCCACTTCTCTATCTCGGTGTTTCATCATCTATGAGAGAGGAGCGTGTCAATGCCGCTCTTGAGAGGACACAAATTATCCATCGTAAAGATCACTTCCCGCAGCAGTTGTCAGGTGGTCAGCAGCAGAGGGTTGCAGTTGCACGTGCAGTCGTTGCATCGCCGAAACTTATCCTTGCCGATGAACCTACGGGTAACCTTGATTCGGCCAACGGAGAGGAAGTGATGAAGCTGCTAAGTGAACTCAACGAAGCCGGGACTACGATAATTATGGTCACCCACTCGCCGGCAGATGCCGAGTACAGCCATCGTATAGTGCATCTGTTCGATGGTCACGTCGTAACGGAAAACTTCATGACCAAGAAGTACGCACACGCACCTGAAGTTGGCTCCTGAAATAATTGAGATCTGACAGATGAGCCTAATCAGTCTTCGTAATGTAAGCAAGGTCTATTCGAGCGGTTTCACGAAAACTACCGTTCTCGATGATATCAGCCTTGAGGTTGATGAGGGTGAATTCGTTTCGATAATGGGCCCGTCAGGGTCGGGGAAGTCCACTATTCTGCATATCCTCGGAATGCTGGATGAGCCCTCTTCGGGCGAGTATTATTTTGGAGACGAACCGGTACACCGGATGTCGCAGCGGCAGCGAACTGATCTGCACCGCCAGTATATTGGATTTGTTTTCCAGGCGTATCATCTGATTGACGATTTAACGGTGTATGAGAATCTTGAGACGCCACTCTTGTATCAAAAGGTCAAGAGTGGCGAACGGAAAAGTATGGTCGCCGACATGCTGGATCGTTTTAATATTGTCGCCAAGCAGAAGCTTTTCCCGGAGCAGCTATCCGGAGGGCAGCAGCAGCAGGTAGGTGTTGCTCGTGCTTTAATAATCAATCCTAAGTTGATCCTTGCCGACGAACCGACCGGTAATCTGCACTCCAGCCAGGCCGATCAAATCATGCACATGTTCCAGCAGCTGAATGAGGAGGATGGTGTCACAGTTATCCAGGTGACGCATTCAGAAACGTATGCTTCGTACGGTAACCGGATCATCGAGCTTCTGGATGGAAGGATTGAAAAAGACTATGCGTCGGGACCGGTAACGACGGGTTAGTTGTGTGTCTCTGATCGCTGGAGATACGATGACGGGCTAACGCCCGCCGTGTTATTTTCAACTGTCGCAGACTGCACTGTACGGCTCCGCACACTTCTGTATCGACACCGAACAGGCAGCGGTCTCTTGACCCCGAATTGGATCGCTGAAGGGCATTTTAGAATGGCACTCCTTTTGACTATAGGATTCTCAGTTAATGTCTCGCCAGTCA
>JABDKO010000025.1 GCA_013002165.1 Rhodothermales bacterium
GTGCCGAACTCACTCGGTCCGGCGGAGCTACTGATTCACTAAGGTACCGACAAGCAGAAGGACTACTACCTGCCGCGGCTAGCCCGGCACGAGGAGATACCTGCGTTCGCCCTTACGGAGCCGATGGCAGGTTCAGATGCAGGAGGTCTTGAATCTACCGGTATCGTCTTCACGGGCGACGACGGCGAGCTGTATGTCCGCCTGAATTGGACTAAGAGATACATCACGCTTGCGGCGATCTCAACGGTTCTCGGTCTTGCCTTCAAGCTAAAGGACCCTGAGAACCTTCTGGGCAAAGGAGAGGATCTGGGTATCACATGTGCGCTAGTTCCGTCTGACACACCGGGTGTTGTTCTCGGACGTCGACACGATCCGCTTGGCATTCCCTTTTACAACTGTCCGACAGAAGGTCATGATGTAGTTCTCAAGCTGGAGGATGCGATCATCGGCGGTGCCGATGGTGCCGGTCGAGGGTGGCGCATGCTCATGGAGTCACTGGCCGCTGGTCGCGGAATTTCACTCCCGGCCACAGGCTCAGGCAGCGTCAAGGCCACGGGACGGATCGCGAGCTCGCATGCCAAAGTGCGAAAACAGTTTGGCCTCTCCATTGGAAAATTTGAGGGTATTGAAGAGCCGCTTGCAAGGATTGGAGGTTACTCCTACCTGCTCGAAGCAGCGCGGCGTTATACGAATGGCGGCCTGGACAAGGGTGCCAAGCCTGCTGTTGTCACAGCAATTGCGAAGTATACGTTTACGGAGCTGGCTCGGAAGGCTATCAATGATGGAATGGATATTCTTGGTGGCAACGCGATTTCAAGAGGTCCCAGAAATCTGCTTGCCCACGCATACGTAAATATCCCGGTCAGCATCACTGTCGAGGGGGCAAACATACTGACCCGGACGCTAATGGTATTCGGGCAGGGAGCAATACGATGTCATCCGTACACGCTTAACGAAATACTGGCTCTCGAATCGGGGGACGTGAAGGCGTTTGACGCGAATTTCTGGAAGCATATTCGACATGTCGTTCGAAACCTGTTTCGTGCACTTGGTCTTTCCGTTACGAGAGGGAGATTGGCGAGCGTCCCTGCAAGTGGAATATCAGCCAGATATATGCGAAAGATTTCCTGGGCGTCCGCTTCGTTTGCCTTCCTTGCCGACCTTGCGATGGGTACGCTTGGCGGCAACCTTAAGCGAAAGGAAAAACTGACGGGTCGCTTTGCTGATATCTTCTCGTGGATGTACCTGGGCTCTGCCGTTATCAAACGTTACGAGGAAGAAGGCAGACGCCAGGAAGATCGAATATTCGTCGAGTGGGCGATGGAGTATGCCCTCGCGAATATGCAGGAGGCGTTCGACGGACTCTACAAGAATATGTCGGTACCGGGTCTTACCTGGCTGTTCCGTGGCCCGATTGCACTCTGGTCGCGAATGAATGCACTATCGCATGGGCCGTCCGACAAGGTAGGCCATAAGGTAGCGGTTGCCATTCAGACTCCGGGTGAACAACGCGACAGACTTTTCCCGGGCGTGTTTGTGGGTTCAGATGAAACCGAAGGACTTGCCCGCCTCGAGCGCGCGTTTCGTTTAGCTCACGATGCTGAGCCACTGGAACGCAAAGTCAAGGCGGCCATTCGATCGGGAGATCTGCCGAAACAGCCGATTGATAAGCTGGTCAATGCAGCGGTCGACAAAGGCGTACTGTCCGCTGAGGAAGGGAAGGTACTTGCCGTAGCCAGCGCCGCTGCGGCTGATGCGATCGAGGTCGACGCCTTCACGCTTGATCAGTATCGTCAGACCGCAACTACGATCGTCGCGACAGTCGCTGACGTGGATATCGGAACGGAGCAGCTGGCGACTGTTTAGTCGTCGGCCTGAACCACTTTGTCATAACAGTAAGGGCAGTACTTTCCGACTTCATACCGGTCGGATTGCTGCTGCTCTTTGGTAAGCGGCTCCTGACACATGAAACATTGGGCGGTGTCAGTTTCTTCGAGAGCCGGATTAAGTGCTACCCGATGGTCGAAGACGAAGCACTCGCCGTCGTAGTGATCACTACCAACCTCCTCAAAGTATTTCAGTATCCCACCCTCCAGCTGATAGACTTCCTTGAATCCCAGATCCATCATTATTGGTGAGGCTTTCTCGCACCGAATTCCTCCGGTGCAGAACATTACAACAGGTTTTTCCTTGAGAGAGTCGTCAAGTTGATCTACTGCGTCACCAAAATGCCGAAACGTATCCAACTGTAGGTCAAGTGCGTTGTGAAACGTGCCGAGTTTGACTTCATAGATGTTTCGGGTGTCCAGAAGAGTGACATCTTTGCCCTCGTCGAGCCATTCCTTTAATGTGCGCGGGTCAATGCGCGGCCCTGTCCGTTCGACAGGTCGCACGTCTTCAACGTCGACGGGAATGATGTACTCCTTTATCTTGACAAGCATCCGGTTGAAGGCAATGCTCTCGCTATAACTTTCCTTCAACGCAAGATCGGCGTATGGGGCGTAGCCAGTTATGCAGTTCCATGCAGCGTCTATTACGCTTTCCGTGCCACTGAGGAAGAGATTGATACCTTCAGTACTCAGAATTACTGTTCCTCTTGCTCCGATTCTACGGAGGTAGTCCCGCAGTGGAAGTCGAATCTCCTGGATAAACCGTTCAGGTGTGTCGACAAACTTGTACGCGGCAATGTTTTTGATTGTATCTGTACCCATGTCAGTATCGCATACGCAAACACGATGATATGCCAGTCATCAAAATACGATAACTAATTGTGAAGGAATCGGGAACCCGGCATGATGATTGTGTTCAAATAGACTAAAGCATTCAGAGTGTTTCGACGATAGCTTTTAGAGCTACTTCTCTAAATGGGAGGGTAACAATGGGACTTTCACTGGACTTATTTCTTACTGCATCTCGAGATATTGAGACGACACAGTATCGCTTTCTCAGCGAGCTGAAGGTAGTTCGTCAGGCATTCAGCGACAACGTTGTGTATCCACATCTTGGTGCACTCGTATCACTTTACGACAATCTTAAAACATTGCTGGCCGATCTCGATCGAGCACGTGGTGCAATGCCGGGCGAAATATCACACATTGATCCCGAGACTCTGGGTCTGGCATACACAAACAAATTTCTTCAGGAGGATCACATGGGTAGCCTTGAAGAGATCATCACGTGGGCATTGCCTTATATCCAGGACACGATCGAGGAGGGACGAACCATATATGAGTTCGTAGACAAACATATGGTTCTTGAGGAAGTTGGTATCATTCCCGCATATGTAGAGGAAGGGTATGTCCTGGTTCCAGACAGAAAATCCAAACAACTGCACGTCCTGCAATATCAGTTGTCCATCTTCACCGGCAAAGACGAAAATTACAGAAGTCTGAAGACGACACACATTCGTGCGCTGGAGTCTGGAGAGGTCGTGCGTGATCCCAGTAGTATCAAGCTTCAGCTCGTAAGCGATAATAAGGATCTACCGAATCCAGCTACATTTTCGTTTGTCACTGACCTCGATTTTCCCTTCGAGTCTACGATGCTTCCGATTGCCAAGCGAAAGCTGATGCGGCATCTTTACCTGCAGCAAGGATCTGCGTGACGCCGTCCGCGGGTCGAAACCGACGGTCACCTTGGGAGTTTTAAGATAGTTACTATACAAAATTCCCTTGCGGAGGTATTTATGGCCACTGATCGCATGAACGAGAACTGGCGACGTGTTAGAGAGCAAATCGAGGCTATCTGGAGCGATCACGACTTTGGTGATAAAGAAATGAAGAAAGCGCGTGGCAACCTTAACAAAATGGTTGAACTCATTCATGAGAAAACCGGCGAGCCTCGAAACGAGATAATGCAAAAGATAATTGCATTCATCTAGGCTTGGTCGCGAATGTTAAGTATCCCATGCCCGGCATCAGATGCCGGGCTTTTTTTTGGTTTCGAAACACTATAAAATGGGTTGTTTTGCGACGATCACTAACTCGTCACCGGTGCCCTCAAATTTTCATCTCTTTCACATAGACACAACATATTGTAATGGCTGAAGTTACGTCCGATTCAGAATTCAAGTTGGGGTCGCCGGCTCTGTCTGACGAGAAGGAGAAGAAGAGGGCAGACGCCATTCAGGCGTTGATTGACGAGATGCAATCTCGGATTAGTCAGATAAAATTGGGTGGGGGAATTGACCGGATTGAGCGCGAGCACAACCGTGGAAAAATGACCGCTCGTGAGCGGGTCAGTGCTCTTGTTGACGACGGTACCGTGTTCAACGAGCTGGGCGTATTCGTTGCCGATGGCATGTACGAGGAGGAGGGCGGCTGCCCGGCGGGTGGCACGGTAATGGGTCTCGGACACGTCCATGGCAGATTATGCATGATCGTCGCCAACGACGCGACGGTGAAGGCCGGCGCGTGGTTTCCGATCACCGCCAAAAAAAATCTGCGGGCTCAGGAAATCGCGATGGAGAATCGCATACCCATCATTTACCTCGTGGACTCGGCAGGAGTTTATCTTCCGATGCAGGATGAAATATTTCCCGACAAGGAGCACTTCGGAAGAATATTTCGCAACAACGCGATTCTATCATCGATGGGAGTACCGCAACTAGCCGCGATAATGGGCAGTTGCGTAGCTGGTGGTGCATATCTCCCGATCATGAGTGATGAAGCTCTTATAGTCGATGGCACGGGCTCGGTATTTCTTGCCGGGCCATTCCTTGTGAAGGCGGCGATAGGAGAAGATGTTGATCAGGAAGCGCTCGGTGGTGCCAGTACACATTCTGAAATATCGGGAGTCACCGATTACAACGTACCTGATGATCAAACAGCGATCGAAACGTTGAGGCGCTTGGTATCGCAACTCGGTCCTTTTCCAAAAGCGGGTTATACTCGCGAAGATCCGATAGCTCCTGCGTTTAGCATCGACGAAATCTATAGCGTCATACCGAAAGGTGGCAGTCAGCCATACGACATGGAGCAAGTCATTGCCCGTGTGATAGATGAAGGTACGTGGACGCCCTACAAGGAAGATTACGGTCAGACTATTTTGACGGGTTACGCTCGCATCGATGGGTGGTCGGTAGGTGTTGTGGCCAATCAGCGTCTTGTTGTCAAAAATGCTGAAGGGGAGATGCAGGTCGGCGGCGTGATCTATTCTGATTCCGCAGACAAGGCGGCGAGGTTTGTTATGAACTGCAATCAGAAACGAATACCGCTCGTGTTCCTGCAGGACGTCACCGGCTTTATGGTCGGTTCGCGTGCAGAGCATGGAGGGATCATTAAAGATGGCGCGAAAATGGTGAACGCTGTCGCAAATTCAGTTGTACCGAAGTTCACGATCATCGTAGGGAACTCATACGGTGCGGGGAATTACGCCATGTGTGGCAAAGCCTACGATCCTCGATTGATTTTAGCCTGGCCGACAGCCCGGATCGCCGTTATGGGTGGAGCGCAGGCAGCCAAGACGTTGCTGCAAATCCAGGTTGCGAAGCTGAAGAAGCAGGGCAAGGAGCTAACGCAAGGTGAACAGCGAGTCATGCTGAACGAGATCGAGGACAGATACAGATCTCAAGCATCTCCATATTACGCGGCCGCCCGCCTGTGGGTGGACGAGATTATTGATCCCGCTGCAACCCGGGACTGGATTAGTCTCGGAATTGAAATGTCCGATCATAATCCGAATATCTGGCCGTTCAGTCTCGGTGTCATACAGACCTAGAAATTGTCGATAACGCAGGTTGAGCACAAGCTCAAACGAAGACCAGACAATCCGGTAGCACCCGGTAGGTAATGAGTTTTTTTTGCGTTCGAAAAGGGCGGGGGCAAAGCCCCTCCTCCCCTCACTGACAATTTACGACGAGAACTCGTCCCTCCGCCAATGATGTTTTGCTAGAAAACGTCTAGACCTTTTCCTAGGAATCTATTCAGGTTCCGATGATAGCCCTTATCACCGCAAAGACGGCTTCGAGTCATTGGCGATTCGGACCTGTTTCAGTATTATGCAGGGTCGTTTTCAACGCATCCTTCCATAATGTTTCGCCCGATTCTTTTCATCTTCCTGGCGTCAGTTGTTTTGCTCGGACTGACACCCGTGGGCGACGCAGTCGCACAGCAGGATCGACTTCGGGGAGGGGCTTTCGAGGTCGGGGCTATCATCGGTGGTGGCTTCCACGCGAATGCAAATCTGCTTGAAGACTGTATCTGGTTTGGCGCTCGTGCCGGGCATCGGTTCGAACCATTCCCTGACTCTCGATTTCAAATGGGGTTCCGGACCAGTTTTGAGGGTTGCTATACAAATCACTCCGAGTTCGGCCGCGTAGATATGATCTACGTCAATATCACACTGCTGCACGGCTTCAAGTTGAATCATAACACGTTGCTGTACTGGTCTGTCGGCGGTGGCGAGCTTCTGGGCGATGCAACTCCCGGCGGAGGAACTGTGCAGCCTCGACCTACGCTTATCACCGGCCCGGGATTGACTCGCGCAGTCGGAAAGTACCTGTTCATGGATGTGGTCGTGCCAGTACTCATCTACGAGAATTTGAAGCTTGGCAGTGATCCTAGTGAAAAAACATCTTTCGCAATAGCACCCAACTTCACTGTGGGTATTCAGCTGTGATACGTCGGGATCTCATAGCGTCAGCCATCATATTTGTAATGCTGGTAGCCCTCGTGCAAACCACGTATGGTCAGGAAGGCCGCACAGCGACTTCGGTAAGGCTTGCCTGGCTAGTTACTGCCGGAGAGGGCTACGTAGATCGGCCGGTTGTCGAGAGTGCGATCGCGTACGATCTAACCGCTGGATCACAGGAACGTCCTGTAATCTCTGTCACCGGTTCCGCCGGTGTTGCGATAGGGGATGCTTTCGCCGAGGTAACGCTCTGGAGCTTCCGGACTGCCGGAGGAGTCGAGGTCAGGTTTCCGCTGAAGCGTTTGCAACTTACGCCCTTTCTTCAGACTGGTTATCTGACGGCAATCAAGGAGGATGAAAGGAGCGGCTTGTACAGTCGCTTCGGATTCGGTATCCGTGTCGCGGGCAAGGGGGCTTTTCGCTACTCTTTCGATCCAATCAGTGTTACTCGTCTCCCCGTATCAGACCAGACAATCGATACGAAATCCAGGTACGGTATTGAGATCGGTGTTATTCGGGCAATCTGGCAGTTTTAGGTAACGAAAACAAAGCAGCTCCCCCATGAATGCAGTGATATTTGGTGCAAGTGGAATGGTGGGGATCGAGGTGCTGCATGCAAGCCTGAATAATTCTGCAATTACAAGGATCGATGCCATCGTCCGGAAACGCATTCATGATGAAAGCGCCACATTGCATCAACACGTCCTGGAAGATATGTCGGACATGTCATCCATTCGCGACGTATTGAGTCAGGCTGATGTTTGCTTCTATTGCATCGGAGTGTATCAGGGTAAGGTTCCGGATGATGTCTTCTGGAGAGTGACTGTCGACTATCTGCAAGAATTGCTCGAGCAGTTTTCAAACCTCAACACGTCGCCGGTTTTTTGTTTGTTCAGTTCCGCCGGGGCAGATCCTCGAGAGCGCAGATGGTCTCCTCTGTTTGCGCGAGCAAAAGGTCGCGCGGAGCGGCTGCTGATGGAGTCCAGTGTGCGCGATTATTACATCGTGCGTCCGGGCTACATAAATCCGGGTCGCAAAGCGGCGGACTCGCGAATGCCGGACTGGTTGGCACGTCCATTTTACAAGCTGGTGCCGGCACTGGGAATCGATGCCGGGGACCTGGGAGCTGTAATCGTTGAACTGGTAATGTTTGGTCACGAGAAGCAGATACTTGAAAACTCCGATTTACGACGTGCGGCCAAAAAACTACACACCGGGACTGTTGGGAAGGTACTTGCCCGATGAAGCCATTCTCCCGACGACTCGCAGGAATGTCGCCGATCGGTGTTGATCGAATGGGGTCCGTTGCGGACCAGCAGGCAGACGAATCAATCCTTCGACTGGAGAACCTCGATACGAATCTCGCACTCCCGGACGGCGTCGTAGGTGAAACCAGGAACGCAGTTGCCCGCGACAGAAGTAACAGCTATCTACCTTTTTTTGGGAACGACGACTTGCGTTCAAGGATTGGCGAACACTGTAACAGGCGTTCCGGTCTTGACCGTGACTGGGAGCGATCGGTTATCCTTTCGGCAGGAGGTTTGAGCGGTATTCTCAATGTCCTCCTGGCCTTACTGGATGAAGGAGACGAAGTGGTTGTTCAGGATCCGATTTACATCGGTCTGCTGAATCGCATCAAACTTGCCGGAGGTGTGCCAGTGTTTACATCGTTCATGGTAACAGAGACCGGATTCAACCTCGATCGATCATCACTGAAGCAATGCATAACGCCACGTACCAAAGCATTCTTGATGATGAGTCCTGTAATGCCTTCGGGAGCTGTAATGACCAGAATGGATTGGGAGGCTGCATGCGCTGCCTGCATCGAGGCGGATGCATGGATGATCTACAACAGCGCAATGGAGACGTATCGCTTCGACGGCGCTGAGTATTATCACCCGGCAATGTTTCCGGGTATGGATGAGCGAACGATAACCGTTGGTTCATTCTCCAAAGAGTTTCGAATGATCGGTTGGCGCATCGGTTGGATTGATGCTCCGGAGTCCCTCGCAAACTCGATCGCACTGGTCAGCATCTCCAATGTTGTATGTAACGTCGGATTTTCTCAAGCCGGGTGTCTGGCTGCGCTTCAAGAGGAACCTGGCGTAATGGCGGGCCTTGTTGCTGAGATGGAGGCACGTCGAGATTTGCTTTGTTCGGAGCTTTCGGGATTCGGAGCGATCAAACCCGGTGGTGGCTGGTCAATGCTTGTGGATACAAGTTCGTATGCCGAATCGGCAACACTATTATCAGAACAACTACTCAATCGGTCACGGATTGCCGCAACGCCAATGGCAGGGTGGGGTCGAGACACTACCGATCGGTATTTACGCCTGGTCTTTTCAAATGAGTCTCAGCGAAGACTCACAGGGATTCGCGAGCGATTCGAAAGAGCTATCTAGAGGTCTATTCAGTTGCGAGGCGCTGAAAGTGAGAGTGCTTTCGCAAAACGGCGCATCATTCTATTCGTATATCTGTATTATCAGGGTAGAGTCTGAAAAGGCAGCCGCTGCTTCGTCCAAGGTAGCAGACATAATAACACCTATTACTATTCGCAGATGAGCTTGGAACGCCACTACTCAAAAGAGGAAATCTCGGCCATATTTGAGAAAGCAATCGATGCCCAGGAGACGGCGCGAAGCAAACACACTAATCCCGAAGGCGGTCTCACGCTGGAGGAGATCCAGGCTATTGGTGCCGAGGTCGGACTCACGCCCGAGTTCATTCAACACGCAGCGTCATCACTCGAGTCGGCGACCGGTAATGACGGGAGGGTCAATACCACTACTCTGGCCGGCGCACCCATCGGGTTGGAAAAGATTGTCGATCTACCCCGAGCGCTAACAGACCTCGAGTGGGACCGGCTTGTTGTGGATTTCCGCGAAACATTCGCCGCGCGTGGCTCAACCAGGAGTGAGGGATCACTTAGGCAATGGACAAACGGAAATCTGCAGGCGCTCATCGAACCAGCCGGCGATGCGTACAGATTACGGATGAGAACTGTCAACGGAATGTTGAAAGACTCGGTGCGGAGTGGCTGGGTCCTGGTATTTGTTGGCATCATTCTCACTGCAGTTATAGTGCTGTCTGAATCTGTAACTGGTGACGCAGGATTCGGCGCGGCATTGTTCTTTGCGATGGCAGCTGCGATGTTGGGTGCCGGATACTTTCGATTACCACGCTGGCATTCCGAAAGAGCCAGCCAAATGGAAGGACTCTCGCAGCGTGCGCAGGAGCTGCTGGGAGACATGCCTGAAACGGGTGATACAGTTGTGGCTGTCCGTGAACCACAAATTGATCTCGATGAGCTTTCGGACTCCGATGGTGTCGAACCGTCGGCAAGCCCAATCAGAACCAGAAGCTAGAGAACCTTCGACGATGCCATTCTTCGCCCTATACATACGTCGTTGCGCCGCCATTGTCTTGCTAGGTTTCATGACGCTGGTCGTGGCACCACATGCTAGACTCGCTGCCGCCCAGGGCGTAAACCAGATCCACCCCGGGTTTGTGGCTCTGGATACGCTGGACGCTTCAATCGTACACGATATTGCTTACTACGGTACCGATAACTTCATCGGGACTCCAATAGACGGGTACGAGCGATCAGCCTGCTTGTTAACGGTAGAGGCTGCAGACGCACTCGTTCGGGCGAATGACGAACTTCGCGACTTTGGACTCGCAATCAAGGTATTTGACTGCTATCGACCACAGACAGCTGTGAACCACTTTGTGAGATGGGCACAGCAAAAGGATGACACTGCCATGAAGGATCGATATTATCCGGA
>JABDKO010000044.1 GCA_013002165.1 Rhodothermales bacterium
CGAATGCGTAACCCGCCAGATAATTCGACTGATGGTATGGCTTCCGGTTCAATATCCTGATAAGCCGGATCAATCTTTTTAAGTGCCTTTGGAAGATTTACCCAGAGTTGTGACATCGACAGGACGCCACCCTGTCGCGAAAAATCCGCACTATGAAACTCTTCATGCATCAGGCCGCGGCCCGCTGTCATCCATTGCACTCCGCCTTCGCGGAGAACACCACGATTACCTGCGGAGTCTGCGTGTGCCAGCTCTCCGTCATAAACAAGGGTTACAGTCTCGAATCCAGCGTGAGGATGTGACCCTACACCGCGCTGCTTCTCTGTTGGCTCAAATGTTTTCGGTGGAGCGAAGCCGATCATTAGAAACGGGTCAAGCAACTTTTCGATTACCGTTTGAGGGATGTCATAATTGTTACTTTTAAATCCGTTTCCCACCCAATGGAATCCGGATGGCGAATAGACGTCGTAGATTTGCTTCCTCATTCTTGCCTCAGGTAGATTGAACTGCTACCGCCTGAAGGCTCCTGGCCCATGCGCGCAGTGATTCCAGCAGACGAGTCACGAATTGAGCCGTTCGTTCATCACGGAAACTGTCTTCTCCGACAGCGTCACTGACTTGTCCGATAAATACTTCTGGCTTTGGCAAAACATATGCACTCATGCCGTTAAGGACTTCGCGCAGATGTGCCTGGGCCCGGACGGTCCCAAGTCTCCCTGGACTGCCACCAAGAATTGCTACGGGCTTCTCGTTGAAGGGCTGGTTGGGTGGACGCGAGATCCAGTCGAGTGTGTTCTTCAAGACACCCGGTATGGATGAATTATATTCCGGCGTGGCGATCAGGACAGCATCTGCGCTTTCGATTTCCCAGCGCAACCGGTCTACGGACGACGGAAAACCCTGCTTGAAGATATCATCATTATACATTGGTACATCAGAGATATCTGTAACCCTGATCTCCATTCCATATGGGGCTATCGAACGCGCAGCCTTCAAGATTCGGGTATTGTGAGACTCATCACGAAGACTCCCTGATATTGCGACTACTGAAAATGGCGTTTCCACGACTTGCATAACTAAATCTATTTATTTGACTAGTCAATATATGACGCGTCATATATTATGTTCCCGGTCCTCTTTGTCTGTCTTGAAGCGTGGGTTATAATGATGGATCAATCCACGTTGGATCAGGATCTCATGAACAGACGCCATTTTGCTCGACTTGCGGCCATTTCAGGGGCATCACCATTCGCTGCGAGGCGATTTGGAGACGTTTTAACCGAGTCGCTTGATGATGATGAAATAACGGTAGACACAATTGCCTGGGCGGAGCGGATCGCCGGCCTGAGCTTTACTGCCGATCAACGCCGGGCCATGCTCGAAGATGTAATCTCTAACCGGGATAAGTACGAGGAGGGGCGGCAACGTCCGCTGGCCAACGGCACGATTCCAGCCTTCAGGTTTGATCCGTCAATGTACTCATCGGCACGGCCTCAACATGAAGGTTCGAGCAGATGGTCCGCTCCCACACCAAGAAAGCCTGCCGCCAGTGATAATATTGCGTTCATGACAATATCCGAGCTTGGATATCTGCTGAGAAACTCAACGCTGACTTCAGTCGAGTTAACGACAATATGTCTTGACCGTCTGCGTCGATACGATCCGATTCTGGAATGCGTAGTATCTCTGACTGAAACACGGGCAATTGAGAAGGCGCGCTTGGCGGATGATGAACTGGCTCGAGGAATCGACAGAGGTCCATTGCACGGAATTCCATACGGTGCGAAAGACCTACTTTCGGTTAGCGGATACCGGACGACATGGGGTGCAACACCATACAAGGATCAGCGGATAGAGGAAACTGCCGAAGTGGTTCGCAGGCTTGACGAAGCCGGTGCGGTGCTGGTGGCAAAACTAACACTTGGTGCTCTCGCGTGGGGTGACGTCTGGTACGGTGGTCGCACAAATAGTCCGTGGAACATCGATCGAGGATCAAGTGGATCCTCCGCCGGCCCCGGATCTGCAGTTGCGGCAGGGCTTTTGCCATTCGCCATCGGGTCCGAAACACTCGGATCAATAGTTTCGCCTTCAACTCGAAACGGCGTAACAGGCCACCGCCCGACCTTCGGGGCAGTCAGTCGATACGGCGCCATGACGCTTTCCTGGACGATGGACAAACTGGGTCCCATGTGCCGGTCGGCCGAGTGTTGTGCGATTGTTTTCGAAGCAATCCGAGGTCACGATCCGAATGATCCAACCACTGTCGACCAGAGCTTCAACTTCGATGCATCCCTGGACGTGTCACAGGTCCGGGTAGGGTTCGTTGAATCAGCATTCTCGGCAGACGAATCTTCGTATGGCAATGCTGCGGCTGATATGCAGACACTGTCCGTTCTTCGAAAGCTGGGGGTCAATCTGATTCCCGTCGGTTTGCCGGAGGATCTGCCTCTGGAGATGATGCTCCTTGCATTAAGTGTTGAGGCTGCCGCTGCCTTTGACAACCTCATTCGGTCGGGTGAGTCATCCTCGATGGTTAGACAGGATTTGTGGCCTGACAGCATGAGGACATCGAGATTAGTTCCTGCTGTTGAGTACGTGCAGGCAAACCGGCACAGAATGGATCTCATGAAGAGTATGGATCATGTGATGCGCGAAGTCGATGTGTTTGTCTCCCCATCGTTCCGCGGTGGTACGCTGCGGATTACGAATCTGACGGGACATCCCTGCGTCTGCATCCCGAATGCCTTTCATCAACTTGAGGATGACCCTGCATCGGCACGCCGAAATCCGGGAAGTATTTCTTTTATCGGCGCGCTGTATCGCGACGATCTGATGTTATCTCTCGCTCACGCCTACCAGAAGTCGACGGATTTCCATCAACGTCGACCACCGATTCGATAGGGTTTTACTCAAACACTTGCTCCAGGTACAGGTGAATTCCGGTGAGCTCGTCTCTCGTATAGTTCCGAAAATACGATGCAGGCATTGAGCCCTGGCTCAACGAATCACCATTCGGTTTGACTCCACTCTGAAGGGTTCTGATAAATTCGTCGGTGCTCCATTTTGCAGCTGATAACAACGATGGAGCAGGTACACCGGGCTCAAACCCCGGTCCTCCTTCGAACTCTTTTCCATGGCAACCGCTGCACATGGCACTGGCAAAGTAGCGGCCGAACTCGACCGTCGCGCCATATTCAGCACCGGTGGCATCGGTCTCGGCTGTCGTTGCTTCAAAAAACGGCGCCCCCATTGCAAGAATCAGTTTTCCAAGTGTTTTCACCTTTGCTTTCGGGACATCGTTGTCGACGGCGGGTAATGTCTGCAGATACGCAATCAGTGCTTCCGCATCGCTATCTGATATCTTGTTGTACGAGGCTGACGGCATGATGAGTATTCCAGATCCATCCGGTTTAATCCCATGTCGAATGGCCCGATCCCAATCCTTGACCGAGTAGTTTGAAACGGCGCCTCCGCGACCGGGAGTGATGTTAGCTGAGGCAAGTGTGAACGGTGGAACATCGTCCATTACCTGGCCGGCAAGATTGCTTCCATGACAATCCGTACATCCTAGAATATGCGACAGGTGCTCGCCGTGCACCAGCGCTAACGAGTCTGCTTGTACCGTTGACAAAAGTCCATCAACAGGGTCATATACTTTGCCGGCTTTTGATCCTCCTATCATTACCATTGCGAATCCTGCGATGACTAACAGTAAAACAATTCCTAAAATAATTCGGAGAGTCCATTTCAAGATGTTTTTCATAACGGAGCGGGGGTTGTTATAGATCGATACAACAATATTTGTTTAGAGATCGATGGGCTGGCGACTTATGGTCAATCCAGCGCCCGGGAATCGACATATTTTGTGAAAGTAGATTCTAGAACAAATCTTCGCAAGAGACGCAATTAATAAATGATGCTGCCGTGAGCCTCGTACCGGATCTATTGATCCGTCGACCTTGCAGCCAGCAGTCGATTCATGTTTTGTTCTGCCTCCGCGATTCTTGGTTGAAGGTTTGCATCAGCATCTTCCCACAGTTCAAGAAATTGTTGATACGAATCTATTGCCATGTCTGGCTGGCCATTTCGCTCATAGACATCTGCGAGACGAACAAAGCTTGGCGCGAGAAAGCGAGAATCGAGGTAGACTCGATCTATTTCCGGTCGGTTGATTACTTCGAGGTAAGCCTGGGTTGCCTCATCCAACGCTTCGGCATTGTCAAGCGCAACAGCTTTTCGAAATAGAATCCACTGGCAACCGTCGCACCCCGATTTTTTTACGGCATCATCGAACTTGGTCAAGGACTCCGCCAGCCGATTGTCCTGAGCTGCAAGGATAGCTTCAGTAAGCGGAATCGACGCGAGGTCTTCAACAACGTCGGGCGCAAATGACGTGCGATTCAATTCCAGAAGCTCAATGGCTCGTTCCCGTTCTCCCAGTTCAGCATACAGGTACGAAAACCAAAATGGTCGATCATCGACATGCAGACTGTCAATGGGTACCTCAGTCCAAACTCTATCCAGCATTTGGATGGCTTCTTCTCGATTTTCCAGTATGAGAGATTGCACTACTGAACGAAATGCAAAATCACCTATCACAGTCTCCCAGGAGCCGAACTTCCGGCTGGACTCGGAAGAGGAGGCAATAAGGGCGTCTCCCTTTTCAACACGACCACGTGTGATGTTAGCGGCGCCCGATACGAACCGAACATACGCGTTAATAAAGTCGGAGTACTCTGTAGGCGTTTCCAAAACTGATGTCAAGACGGAGTCCCCGCGCTCAAAATCCTGCTGCGAATAATAAACCTCACTCCTCATCACCAGCAAAGCAGGCGAGCCAGGAACGTTCAGATCATACGTATCGAGTGTATTTTCGGCACGATCCCACGCACCTTGCGCAGCCTGTGCGGCAATAGCCTGATAATAAAAGGTGCTGGAATCACCCCATTTCTGTATGGCTCGCACCGCAAGTGATTCGGCCTCAGCAAAACGGCGCGCCAAGTTGTATTCCCGGGCAAGATTGTTCAGAGCGATATCATTATTCGGGTCGCGCTCGAGGACCGTCTTGTAAGCAGCGATTGTTTTATCATCATCATATAGCACCGTTGAGTAGTAATACGCGGCCGTCAGTTCCGCTTCAACTGGTGGCAGGTTGTGGCGCATCTCGAATCCTTTCGTAGCGAGTTCTCTCGCACGAGTCGATTCGATTTCAAGATTGTTGAGCGCTACTGAGAGTTTACGATAGGCCATAACGAACATAGAGTCTCGCTCCAGTGCAGACTCCAACAAGGGGACGGCGGCACCGTAGTCACCCGTCGCAAACATCTTGTCTCCCTCAGAATAGAGGCGCAAGGCATCGAGAGAAGAAGTGGTAACCTTGTCTAGCGGAACGCTCGCACGAATGTCCTTGATAGACTCTCCGATTCGCTCACGCAGGTCTCCGGACAACCGGTCCACAGCATCAATGACTTTGGAGTCGCTATCCGCGGTCTCTCGCAGGGAAAGTAAAACTCCTCTTTCCTGTGATATAAGCTGCAGCGAAAGTTGATACGCGGAGCCGACTTGATCAACGCGGCCCGCGACGATTGCTTTGGCACCCTCACGTATTGCAATCTCATTTGCTGTTGCTTCATCCACCCCGTCATCCGCACTTCGGTCCATCCGCTGCAACGCCTGCGTCATGGCTCGCGTATCCAGAACGCGAATAGCTTCTGATTGCGACAGGTCAATGCGCAATGCCTGAGTGACAGAGCTCGCGATTGTGGAGTCGCTGGTATTGCCCACAAAATCTGCAACGACGAGAAGATCCTGTTTGTCTAATGAGCCTTTAGAAACCAGAGTAGCAGCAGGCCCGATACCTGCAGTTCGCATTATCATGAATGCCGCGACCACCACGGCCAATCCGCCAAAAGCAGTGAAACCGCCATAAATTGCTCTTCGCATTGTCAGGAATCGGGAGAAAGTACTGCTCCTGATTCCGCTGCTATTTATTCGTCGTCGGTCGAACTGGCTCGCGAGTAAGACTATAGGAATGCCCAGAAGGAGCAGACCAACACCGGCCGGAAAAACCCATCCCGGCAATCCGACTCCTATCATCAAACCGTACAACACAGCAAGAACCACAAACGCCGCGAGGCAGAAGAGAATTGCTACCCGTGCTGGAGATGCACCGGTTGATGTACCTCCTGCCATAGGCAAAGTCTCGTCTCTCGCGTCATCAACGAACGGCTTCAGGGCCGAATGTATGTCACGGACAGAGGTCCATCGATCTGTCGGTGCTTTTGCCAGACATCGCTCGAGAATGTCGACGAGAGGCGGAGGCAGGTCGGGACGTGCATCCAGCGCCGGGGCCGCTGGTTCATTCAGTATCGAATAGACGATTGCCTGTTCGTAATCGCCGCGAAAAGGTTTGGTGCCAGTCAGCATCTCATAAACGACAACCGCTAGCGACCAGATATCGGAGCGGTTGTCTACGTCTTCACCTCGGGCCTGCTCCGGACTCATGTAAGACGCAGTACCGACAGTGCTTCCATCTCGCGTGATATCAGCTGTACCGGCAAGCTTAGCCAGGCCAAAGTCGAGTATTTTTACAAGCCCGTCATCAGTCACAAAGATGTTTGAAGGTTTGATATCTCGATGTACAATGCCCCGGTCATGTGCGCCGGCCAGTCCTGCCGCAACCTGACGAGCGATTGAACAAGCTTGAGAGACAGATATTGCCGTTGAATCTCTGATAATCGCGTCCAGCGTCCGCCCCTCATAAAGCGCCATCGCGATGAAGGTCTTGCCATGTTCATCCTCACCAATATCATGAATGGTGCAGATGTTAGGATGGTCAAGGGCGGAGGCTGCACGCGCCTCCTGAAGAAATCGATCGCGTGCACCCGGATTTGATTCAAGTCCGTCGGGGAGAAACTTGAGTGCTACATGACGATCCAGCCGTTCATCGCGGGCTCGGTAAACCACACCCATACCACCTCGACCGAGCTCGTCTTCGATGGTATAATGTGAGATTCGAGTACCGATCATCGGTCGATTAGATTAGCGACCTTCACGTTCAACGCGGTCTCTGCTACATAGTGCAGATCAAAAAAAAAGGGTGTATACGAGTGGATCAGTGACCCGCGAGTCAGGAACTGGTAACGCCAAACGATGCGACCGCTTCATCAACTGTCTCGTAGTCCTTGAATACTGTGCCCAGCAGGCGAGTCATCAGAAACAGGTTCTTGATTCTGGCATTGAGCGCAGCAATAACAACGTCGCCTCCCGCAGCCTGGAGAGTACTTAGTGTCCGAATAGTCAGGCCAATTCCGGTAGAGTCCATCAGGTCGGCACCGGAAAGATCAAGCACAGCGTACTTGGTACCACTGTCCCGCAAGCTGTTAACGGCTTCCTTGAATGCCTCACCCTCTTTGGCGCCCAGAAATTTACCCTTGATCGAAATTATCCCAACGCTCTGGTCATGAGAAACAGAAAAAGGCATTGTACACCCTCCACGAATTAGTAAATGCAGTCTTAACGATACAACGTACGGTCTTCACAAACAAGATGAGGAGTACGAGCAATTCGGTCAATTTTGGAACGACCATTCCGCAGCCTGCACGGGGCATAGCGCGGGAGACAACAGCTTTAACAGATTATTGAATCCGAACTAGTTTCTCTTGACGATCAAGAGCGTAATGTCATCCGTCTGCGGAACGCCTGAGGCAAACTGATTAACCATCGAAACAATACCTTCGACTTGATCGCTGGCGGACAGGTGATGATTCTGTTTCAGGAAATCAATCGCATTATCATCGTCGAATAACTGCCTGTGCTCGTTCATGGCCTCGTCAATCCCATCTGTACAAAGAAAGAGTGTGTCACCAGATGCAAGGTTCGTCATCTCAGAGGTTCTCGGAATCGAGGCATTAAATCCCATCACGAGTGACGAGGTCTCCAGTCGCTCGACGGACTGACCATGATTGCGAATTACAATCGGTTTGACGTGGCCTGCATTTGAGTACTCGCACTTGCCGGTGGCGGGATCAAAACATCCGACTACACCTGTCACGAATGTACTCTTTGGCGTGTATTGACAGAGCAACTCATCCGTCCTGGAGATGCACTTTGCCGGATCAATTCGTGCCATCGCATTAGTTCGGAGAACGGCCTGGGTGTTAGCCATCGTCAGTGACGCCGGCAGGCCCTTTCCGGAAACGTCTCCGATCCAGAAAGCGACGAAATCCGGCTCAACCTGGACGACGTCAAACAGGTCCCCGCCCACAGACTGGGCAGGTTTACTGGTTCCAGCTATGTCGTAACCCTCGATCTGAGGCATTTCATTTGGTAGCAGACGCATTTGAATGGTGCGAGCCAACCGTAACTGCTCCTGAATCTGCGTGAGTTTCTTTTCCTCCTCGTACAGCCGGGCTGCATCGAGTACCTGTGCTGATTGAAGTGACAGGATGCTCAGCAGTCGTTTGTCATCCTCTGTAAATCCCTCGCCCCGTTTCTTATTGTACAGTGTCAGGACGCCCAGGAGCTTCCCATGTATGAGTAATGGCGCACAGATAATCGATCGAATACTTGGGTCCCACTTCGTTCCACCAAATCGGGAATCGCTATGAGGCGAATTTAAAATCAGCGGTTTCTTATTCAGCAGCATCCAGCCAACAAGGCTCTGGTTGGGACTGAGAATTGCACGGTCGCCGGAACTGGATACCGTCCGCACATATGTCTGCGTTGGATCGACCTGTGTATCATCCACAAGTGTGACCAGCCCCTGTTCAGCTCCTATTGTCTTGACTGACTTTTTGACGACTTGCTCTACAACCTCCTCGGAGCTTCGTGATCCACCGATGGCTGCGGCCAGTTCATTAAGAACAGACAGTTCCTCAACCGCTCGCCGAAGACGCTGATTCTCTGCCTCAAGCCTTGATACCTGTTCGGGACCCATTCAAATTCCGTGATTTTGTTTTGCTACCGTTTCTATGCTGGGCACCTCGTGTCGAGAGCGAGCAAACCCGAAGCAAGATACTGGAGCGAAGGGCAACTTTCGATACCCTGTGTAATCCATTTCGAATCTAACCGGGTCAAAAGACAGAAATATGTAAGGTCTCAACAGTCGATTTGCATCCATAAAAAAAATTTTCTGACGAGTGCATCTTCTCAAATCGATCTCCCGTAACGGTTAAATGCTAACAAACTAGCATCATAGTTTTGTCATCCCGAACCGTCCTCGCCTCCGGTCATGCGATTCTTCAATTCATCTGCGTGTATTGTCCTTTTTGCGGTCCTTTTTTCAGCTCTTTCACCCGAAAACGTCCGGGCCCAGGTCGACGAAAATGGTGATGTTCCAGCTGTGCAGGACCAGAATACGTCCAGTCCGCGCCAACAAGTCCTGGCCATTCGCAAATCGCAGGACGTTACTGTCGACGGGATACTCGATGAGGACGCCTGGCGTCTTGCGCCGGCCATTGATCGGTTCATACAGGACGAACCCAACGAAGGTAAAGATCCGTCGGAAAAAACAGTTGTGCGTGTCCTTTACGATGACGAGGCAATCTATATCGGAGCCCGGATGTATGACAGCGCTCCCGACTCGATAGTAGCCAGGCTTGGGAGGAGGGACAGTAACCTTGATGCTGACCTGTTTGGCTTCTTTATCGACCCGTATCTCGATCGACGGACCGGATTCTATTTCGGTATAAACGCAGCCGGGACATTGCTCGACGGCGTGTTGCTAAATGATGACTGGGACGATGATTCGTGGGATGGGGTGTGGCAAGGTAAAGCAAAGGTTGACAGTGAGGGCTGGACAGCAGAGATGCGCATCCCGTACTCACAGTTACGCTTCCGCGAGAGTGATGTCTACACGTGGGGTATTAACTTCAGAAGAGATATTTCGCGCCGCAATGAACGGATATTTCTCATTCACACACCAAGGGATGAGAGTGGATTTGTGTCGCGATTCGCCGACATGAACGGCATCGAACAGATTAGTCCACCACGACAGATCGAGGTCACGCCATACATTACAACCAAGGCTGCATTCGTGGACAACGCCTCGGGTGATCCATTCAACGATGGTTCAGAATTTACACCCGACGTCGGAGCCGACTTCAAAATCGGAGTGACACCAAATCTGACATTGAATGCTACAGTAAATCCCGACTTCGGTCAGGTAG
>JABDKO010000114.1 GCA_013002165.1 Rhodothermales bacterium
GCAATTTGCGGTGCAAATTTTCGGCTCAGGGTGTGTGGCAACTGATGATTTTGTCACGTGTCGCACGTGTCGATTTGCACTGCAGAGGTCAGCGGTTCGACTCCGCTTAGCTCCACACCTCACTTCATTGAGTTCTACAATCGACCGGCGACCAACACGAAAACGCATTTCTCGCAGGACCAGGCACAAACCAGTACGTCCTACAACTTGATATCATCAACAGTCGAGGACCTCCTATCCTTCTTCTCCACCCGCTTCTTCTTCGGCGGTGTTGTCTCCGGCGCAGTAGCGTCCAGGTATTGATCCGTGTACTTATCACCTACCTGAGCGCGTTGAGCGTGGGAAAACACCAGATTTTTTTCGTCGCCTGACCTGGCGTATTCCTCAACGTTGGCCGCGGTGGCTGCAAAGACCTCATGAGACATCTGGCGGTCATACGACACAACCCGCGACGCATCGATAACAATGCCTGCTTCCCGTGCGGCGGCGAATGCGTCAAGCCCCGCACCAAGAAATACGAACTGCCAGCCGGCAGCTTCCTTTTCCTTGATAAGCAATGCCAGGTCAGTAGTGGTGTACTCGACAGACACGTTTTCCATGCCGTCGGTCTGCATGACGATCACCACATTGGGCTCATCTGTGCGCTGCGAAACAGCCTCGTCCGTGGCCGTGATGATCTTGACAGCGGCATCGATCAACGGCGTCATCGCATGCGGCTGGTAGTCATCTTCGGAAAGGGGCTGAATTGTTGTGACAGGCTCGGCGACGTAGCGTTTAAGCGTTTTGCTGCTATTGAAACTCACCAGGCTAAACAGAATACTGTCACCACCTTTTTTCAGTGTGTCCAGATAAGCATTAAACCCGCCGACCGTATCGTCTTTAATTGACTGCATCGACCCGGTCTCGTCGAGAAGAAATGAAACGAATGTTGTTTTATTACTCATGTTGATCTCCAGCCGATTCATCATTGGCTTGTTTGGAGCCAGTTTGGTCTGATTGGCCCGTTCGATTACGTAATTTTTTTATAAGTGAGAAATCATCGACAAGCATCTGCTTGACGTCGGACGGGACCTTGCCCGCGCGGGTGATCATCTCATCGGCATCGACGTCGAGGGCGTCGGCCATCTTTTTCAGAGTAGACTCGGAAACTGTTGAAAAGCCGGGGACGTCATTCTCCACCTTGCTCAGATAGGTGAAGTTGACCTCAGCCTCACTGGCCAGAGCGCGCTGCGACATGTTTTTCTTCTTCCGCTTGCGCCGGAGATACTTTCCAAATGACTCTCCCATAGCATCCGTAGCGTTGAGTATCAACTACAACATACGCGATGTTGAGTAAATAGTCAACACTGCTGATCCAAAGTCACCAGTGCGGATCTCCCCGTATCCGGCGAGGAAGCCATGTATCGAACTATGATAGACTTAAACCTGTCGGCCGAGTCAATCTGTATCTGATCAAGTCTGTCCGGAGCTCTGGATACCTTCTTTGTGAAGCTTTTCAATAGTCGCTGTACGCACTTTCCTGACACGAGATTACGCCGATAACTGCTGTGGTTGTCGCTCCGACCTCGTTCTCGTCCCGTTTTCCCACAATCGCAAAATTCCCCTCGCCTCCGTCCCCCGGGGTCGCGACCACTGACAGTTTTATGATTCAGCTAGTTCGAGGTACCGGCTCTCGCCGGGACTTGTCAAGGTCTAAATCGGCCGCAATCGTATTTCTCCTTTTTCTGTTGTCAGGGTTTATTCCCGTCGTCGACAAAGATGCCCCGGCACCGACCCCGCCGATGCCTGTTGATTTGGTTTTCAACAACTTCACGCTAGAGTCAGGAACGGCAGGCCAGGAAGGAGCAGTCTACCGATTCACCGACGTCACACCGGGAGTAGATGCCCGAATCAAAATCGTGAGCCTCATTGGCGGCGCATCGCTTACACAGATCGATGATGCCTCGCCGAGTTCGGATCCGCTTCAACCACAGATCTCTGGCATTCCAAGCAACGACCCGCGTATCGACTTTGAGGTGGCATTCGTTTCATCTGTATCGAGTGCGCCAGTGATCGTTACCGGTTTCGAGTTTTCGGGGATAGATATCGATGGGGCATCCAATTATGCCGAGTTCACTCGCGTAAGCGGAATAACGGAGTACACCCTCGAAGACCCTACCGAACTGACCGTCAATCAAGGATCAAACTACACGGAATTTGTCGGGCCTTTCGTAGTCTACAACGGAATTGACCCGGCGATCACAACCGTAATATTCACTGGCCTGCTACCAGACGTCTCTCGATTCAATTTCAGTTTGGGATTGACTGGAACCCGGACAACCTCGATAAACCGGCTGTCCTCAATTTCACTGACTTTTGAAACCATTATCTATGGCATCGAGGACACCACCGTCTTTGATCCTCAAATTGGAGCCGCGAAGTCTACGGGCACGTTGACAGATAACCTGGATGGCACCTACTCTATCCCCTACTCAATTGCGGTTGAAAACTACGGTGACGGTGCGCTCTATGACCTTCAGGTTACAGAAGATTTGACGTCAGCGTTCGGATCATTCGTTGCCGGTACACCCTCGTCAGAAGGGACATATACAACCAGCGCGCCAGTTCTTTCGAATGTTTCCGCCGGTGTGACTCTTGACGCAGGAACACCAAACGCCGGATTTAACGGAGACTCAGATACTGATCTCATGGTAGTCGTTTCTGGCAACGAACTGCCAGAGAATGAATCGTTTGGTCTTGATTTCACTGTTACTTTCTACCCACTCGCGGCGGCCCTTACCCAACCTTTTTCAAATCAGGTTGTCGCCTCCGGAGATCAGGCTGAAGATGGGATTGCCGGGGGAGCAACAACTGATTCATCCACCACCGGCACGAATCCAGATGCGAATCTGGACAACGATCCGTCGAATGATCAGGATCCAACGGTTTTCTCCATCCCTATTGCACGAATCGGCGCCGCCAAACAGGCCTCAGCGATCACGGACAACGGCGATGGCACCTTCGACATCAGCTTTACCCTCAAAGCCGAGAATACCGGCAACGAGTTCCTTTAAGATGTCCAGATCGTAGACGATTTGTCGGCGTTTGGCGCCCTTGCATTGATCGCTGGCGACGTCGATGCTCCGGGAGAATACTTTATCACATCCGGTCCGGCCATTGTCGGAAATGCCGCCGATCCGTTTACGGTGAACGCAGGCTACAATGGAAGTAGTGACACCGGATTACTCGATATCGCGAGTGGTGGCAGCCTTGGAGTAAGCGACACGGTAA
>JABDKO010000134.1 GCA_013002165.1 Rhodothermales bacterium
CCGTGCACTTGCGGCAAGAATCGAGGATGTAAGAGAGAACGAACGAACTCGCTTGTCGAGGGAGGTACATGATCAGCTCGGTCAATCGCTGACCGGAATAAAAATAGACATTTCTTTTCTTGAGCGAAGGCTGGAGCAAGGGAACACTGGTATCGAGGATATTCTTGATCAGATGAAAACATCTGTTGATGATTTGATCACTTCGGTACGGCAGATAGCATCCGATCTTCGACCCGGCATACTCGACGACCTTGGCATCGCTGCCGCGATTGAGTGGGAAACGAAACGGTTTGCAGAGCGTCTGGAAATCTCGCACGAATTTGTCTCCGAGATTCCACATGACGATTTTCTGGACCCGGCAAAAGCGACTACGCTTTTTCGGGTTTTCCAGGAGCTGCTGGCAAACATCGCGAGACATGCCGAAGCCGAGAATATCGCCGTTCTTCTCACTCCAACGGATGGATCCATCAATCTCACCGTAACAGATGATGGTGTCGGTTTTGATGTTGATGTCATGAATGCCGGTGAGTCTCTGGGATTGCTTGGCATTCAGGAACGTGTTGCATTACAGGGAGGCTCGGTTGAAGTATATTCGGGGTTCGGTAGCGGGACCAAAACGGTTATCACTATTCCAACGACAGAACAACTCTACCAGCAGAATTGATGAAACGCATTCTCATTGCAGACGACCACGCACTGGTCCGGAAAGGCCTGGTACAGGTCGTCGCTGACGCGATGGATCTCGAAGTGGCTGGTGAAGCGGCCACCGGCTCCGACGTTATTGATATGCTCCGGTCAGATCCGTACGATGTCGTAGTGCTGGACCTCAACATGCCGGGTCAATCGGGTCTGGACACGCTGAAGCAAATAAATGCCGAGTTCGAAGAAATTCCCATACTGGTCCTATCCATGCACAGTGAAGAACAATACGCTGTGCGCGTCCTTCGTGCAGGTGCGGCCGGATATCTCACCAAGGAGTCTGCTCCCGAGCAGCTTGTAAACGCCATTCGACGGGTGGCGGACGGACACCGATATTTGAGTCCCACTGCGGCTGACCTGCTGATCGGGTTTCTGGATGGGGACCAATCGGGTCCACCGCACGAAAGCCTGTCGGATCGCGAGTTCCAGGTCATGAAAATGCTGTCTTCCGGCAAGTCGGTTATGGAAATCGGGGAGATCCTCTCCCTCAGTGTCAAGACAGTCAGTACCTACCGCTCCCGGGTCATGAGTAAGATGAACATGAGCAGCAATGCGGAGCTGGCGCGGTACGCGCTCGAGAATGATATTATAGTGTAGCCGACGCGGTAGTTTCTGCATTGTAGGACTAGTCTGTCACAGGCCCTTCTCTTCCTCCTACCTCCGAATCGTCTGACTCGCACGAGCAGTCAAATTAGCTACCTACCGGAGTTGCGACCCTTCGAACGTAACATGCAGGGAAAGTTCGTAACACCCACAGAAAAAGGATAGCCCAACCATGTACCACCTGAGTAGAGTATTAATAGTTTTTGTCGTTGGTCTGCTCCTTGTCGGATGCGAGGAAAACGAAACAGTTCAGGAATTGAACTCTGAAGCAGACATCTTAATAGCGGATGTTCAGACAGCCTCCAGGTCACTGCTCGATCGCGTTGATCACAACATTGAATCGATCGAGAGCGACATGAATGATATTGACGATCAAGCCAGCGAAGGTTACCGCGAGGCAAAGGGAGAATTGCAGGAAGCTAAAAAGGCCCTTGCAAGTGAAATCCAGGGTCTTGAGGGAGCCACGGCCGACGAAATAAAAGAAGCGCAGTCGGAAATCGACAGCCTGATGGCTGATGTCGAGCACAAACTGCAGAGGTTCAAGATCGAAGCCGCAGATAAAACGGATGAATTTGCCGCCGAGGCAAATGCGTTCATGGCAACTACCGGCGAAAAGCTGGAGAGCATTGAAGCCGAAATAGCGGAGATGGATGAAGAGCCTCAACAGGAATACCGCGAGATGGTAGCGGAACTCAAAACCCAGCGTCAAGAACTTGAGTCTGAGTTGAATGAGTTAGCCGATTCGAGCGCCGAGACCTTTCAATCTATACGTGGAGAGTTTGCGGAGCGATTGGACAATTGGAGTCGTGAAGTTTCGAAAACATACAATGAGCTTACTGAAGCTGAAGGATCCAGTAAAATGAGCGCCTAGTTAACCGGCTGTTAACGGTAAGTACACAGGCAGAGGCCTCGCAGCGATTCGCTGCGAGGCCTCTTCTTTTTTAATCAAAGGGTCTGGAGTCGTTTGTGCGCCACATCGAAACCAGGGTCTACAACGCGTGTTCACTATCGTCGCCGAACATGTATCACCGCGGAGTTATTAATGGAAATCGGGATTGACAGTTTTGCCGCGCACAAACTGCAAAACGGATCAACAAATCCTGCGAACAGCAGCAAGGCACTCGACGAGTTACT
>JABDKO010000145.1 GCA_013002165.1 Rhodothermales bacterium
ATTCTTGACCGAGTCCTGCTTATCGATCATCCTATCAGAATTGTATTTAGTTGATTCCTTCACCGGCATCTTCAAGCTGAAACCGGACCGAACAATTGCCTAGTCCAGTTGCGTCACGAAGGACAGAAATTGGCCGAGAGCTGACTGTTGGGTTGGTGAGCCACCCATGCCGATTGCAACTATTCTGACAGACGGGGGGTATTAGCAGTTCGATTCAGATCAATGTCAGCACGATCGCGAATACAGCGTCTGCTTTGGCTAGGGTGATCAATCAGCGCAATAAGAGTCAAGGGAGATTAACTCCAGTGTTCAACGTCGTTCATGCAATTTCCCGGTTTACAACTGACGTTTTCAACATTGCCGTTTCATGTGAAAGTGGAGCAAAGTCGATGGTATAAAAAGGGATTCAACAGCAGGCTCGGCCAGGGCTTCATGCGTGTGCCGTAGCAATACGGAAAGGGATTAGCAGCTCAAAGAAAACATCACTCATTCAGCGTATCAGCCGTATCGAATGGGAAAATGTGGTGCTGTATGAAGAGTCTCACCCGTACGGAAGTTGATTCTGGCCGCTCGGGGTAAGCGGTGCATCCAGCCTAGAAACGATGTTAACAGATAAATAAACAGTTGCAGGTCGGCTCGGAGATATGCAGGATCATCCAGAGACAGGCGCTGCGCAGGGCATCTAAGCTAAAGGATGTTCTAGCACACCAAATGCAGAAAATGCACCGCACCGGACTCATCGCCTACCACCAGATGGGTTCCGTCGCGAACAATAGCAAGAGCAGTGATTCCATAGTCGAGCGACAGGGTGTCAATGTGTCTTCGCTGTTCAAGATCTGAAGCCACGATGGTGTCGCCATAAACGGAGTATGCAAACGTTGCATCGGGTGCAATGACTGAACCGTATAAATCGCCGAAAAGCCCTTTTAATACACCGGTCTCACGATTCGAACAAATATCCCAGAAACGCACACTATCATCCTGAAAGGCGCAGACCAACTCTTCGTGGCTCAATGGCATTCCAAGATCCAGAACACAGGCATTTTCGCGCTCAGTAAATACGTTTGTGAACGATGCTGATGCAACATCCCACATCGCCACAACACCTGAGAGCGATCCGATCAGTACAGGTCCGCCACCAGGGTTTTGAGTCACCTGGCTTATAACGAAATTCCCAAGTGTCTCCAAACGCACTCTGCCATCCTGCAGGTTCCATTCGTACAACTTGTTCCCAGATCCCACTACCACCCGTTGACCATCGAATGTAATGGCAATATGAGAATCATGGGGCAGCGGTTTATCAATGACATCCAGTTTGGCAACAGATCCAGTCTCCTCTAACAAAATTCGACCGGTGCGACGACGTGCATCCAACTGTTCGTCAGTGACTGCGGCGAGTACTCGTAAAGCCCTGCCTGTCTCTAGATCCCACAATCGCAACGTGCGATCGCGAGCCAGGGATACTGCTCGGCCGACTGACCACGCTACCGCCACCTTGACTACGCTGTTCCGATGCCCAGTGAGCGTGTGCAACGTCTCTTGTGTGCTTGTATTCCATACGCGCAAAGATCGATCCCGCGATGATGTGACTGCCCGATGCCCATCTGGTGAAATAGACATCGAGCTGATTAAGTCCGTGTGCCCGTAGAGCTCACCAACCACGCGGTTTTCTCTAACCACCCATACCCTCGGCGCGCTGGTTCGAGAACCCGATAAGGCACACGTGCCTTCTTGACTGACTGCCAACATTGACACGGGCTCGGGATGGACTTTCAATGGCCGAACCGTTGATCGATACCGTACATTCTCGGCAAGTAAGTGTGAAATCTCGGAAGAGGAGGTGCGGCTATCACGTTCGTTGTAGTTGACAGGTAACTCCCATAACCGAATCGTCTGATCACCAGAAGCAGAGACGACGTTTTTTCCATCGCGCGTTAGAGCCAAAGAACGGACAAACCCCGCATGCCCTTCCAGCACTTGCAGTACGACACCGGTATGCAAATCCCACACCCTGATGGTCAGATCCCGCGACCCCGACACCAAGTTGCGTTCGTCCGATGTCATCACCACACATTCCACATCACTGTGGTGTCCCTCGAAGATCATCAGTGTCTCCGCTGTGTTTACGTTCCATAAGCGAATTGTTCCATTCACACACCCCGACACGGCTCGCTGACCATCCGCTGACATTGCGACCGCAGAAACCTTGCCTCTATGCCCTGTAAATGTTTGTGCGACGATGCCCGTTTTGATGTCAATCAATACCATCGTCGCGTCACCCGCACCAATGAGCACATGCTGCCCATCAGGTGACAGTGCCATAGCGGTCAGCTGGTGAGAATAGCCCTTGAAAAGCACGGATGTCTCTCCAGTTGCCAAGTCCCATAGTCGAATACAGGCATCGTCCGATGCCGTGAGAGCCTGCTGTGCGTCCGCACTCAAGGCGACCTGCAACACCGCACCAGGTACACGAATTACTCTTTTGCGAGCACCACTGTTAAGATCCCAGACACACAGAATTCTATCCTCAGAGCCGGAGATCGCTAAAGTGCCATCGACTGACACCGCTAGGCAATGGACGGCAGCCTGATGGCCTTCAAGGATACGAGTACTGCGACCCGCGTCCAAATCCCATATCCGGAGCGTGTAGTCGGCCGAGGCGCTGATCGCCTGTTGGCCGTCGGGTATCATCGCAATTGCTTCAACGGCCAAAGTATGCCCTTTCAATATGCTGAGCAGCGCCCCGCCGGCATGTGTCAGCGACGCATGCTGCAATCCAAGGTGCCAGCGTTGACGACTTCTCGCACACTGATCCAGTAATCTATCGATCACAACATGTACGCCCCGATCCAATCGAGCCATTAGTTGGGCGGGTAACTGCGCAGGATCCCGAGAAAGTCCATGCGCCGATAGCCGGATAGCATCCTGAACGAGCTGTAGATCCCAGTCGTCGGGCAACAACTCAAATTCCTGTAGTAAAGCATAGACATCGCACGCCCGTATTTTGGCTTCCAGCCAATAGGCATCCCGTATCAATGATCGCAATAGGTCCAACTCACCCGCGTGAAAGATGTGCCAGCCGATTGAACGCCAGGCATACTCATCAGGCAGATCATAATGGTTGGTCCAAGCATCGCGAATCAGGCGTAAATGAAGAATACTGGTATCAGGCATTCTTGATCGCAGGTATTTCTGCAGGACATCGTGCACGTGTACCGTTGCAGACTTTAAATCAAAATCCAGTAAGGCCGCGTTGTCGAGCCGGCATAGAATCTCGTCCGCCTCAAATTCGTCAATTTCCCATAAGGCACACACCGCGCTGACCGGTAT
>JABDKO010000173.1 GCA_013002165.1 Rhodothermales bacterium
CCAGAGCACACAACATTTGCCTGAACAGCAGAAATCTCTGGTGGCACTATCTCTTCTACGGAATATTGACTTTAGAAAAATTCTCACGGATTGTTGTTGGTTGTTGGCGGTTGCTCGACTGGCAAAAGAGCACCGAAGAACTGCAAAGGTACATATCCGACGCAGTCGACCTTGGCCTTACAAGTTTTGACCACGCTGACATTTACGGTGACTACCAATGCGAAGCAGCTTTTGGCCAGGCGTTAACACCTGTTTTACGGGAGAAGGTGCAACTCATTACCAAGTGCGGAATTGGTCTTGTTTCATCCGCACGCCCTGCCCACCGAATCAAACACTACAACCTCAGCAAGAGTCATATCGTCTCCTCTGTGGAGCAGTCCCTCACAAACCTCCGCACAGATCGAATTGATCTGCTGATGCTCCATCGTCCGGATCCTCTAATGGACGCGGACGAGGTCGCGGATGCTTTCGAATCACTCAGGAAGTCTGGCAAGGTTCTCGAATTCGGTGTCTCAAACTTTTCCTCCAGAGAGTTTGAACTCCTGAATGATCGTTTCCCCCTGTCGACGAACCAGCTTGAAATTTCAGTCGTACAACCGGATGCACTCTTCAGTGGAATCATGGAGCTGATGCAGCAATTACGGGTCGCACCGATGGCCTGGTCACCTCTGGCTGGCGGGCGGCTGTTCGCGAATGACAATGAGCGATTGCAGTCCGTGCATGACACTCTAACATCACTATCTGCGACCTATTCGGCGACCGTGAGTTCAATCGCACTGGCCTGGCTGATAAAACATCCGGCACGTATTTATCCGGTCGTAGGTTCAGGAAAGACTGACCGCCTGCGTGAATACGTGCGTGCCATGGATATTCAACTGTCGAGGCAGGACTGGTTTGCGATTCTCCGAGCATCGCGGGGCGTTGATGTCGCATAAACCTGCGATTGTGCGGTGATGATTTGCGCTGGTTGGTAATCACTGTATATTCTGCTAGCGATTCTAAGCTGTTCTGCGAACTTCTACTTGGTACGTACTCATGATTCGAAAGCCTGTTGGAATTCTAGGATCAGGTATCGTCGGTCGCACGCTTGCCACCGGTTTTGCGGATAAGGGATATTCGGTGATGATCGGAACCCGATCGCCGGATCGGCTGGAAGACTGGAGCAAAGAAAATCCGGAGGTTCAGGTCGGCTCCTTTGAAGACGTTACCCGATTCGGACAAATACTGGTCGTTGCCTTGAAAGGAACCGTCGCGGAGAGTGTGGTTCGATCAATCTCTTCCGAGTTATGGTCAGGCAAGACAGTCCTGGATGCTTCCAACCCGATTGCAGACAAACCTCCCGTCAACAACGTCCTGCATTTCTTTACCGGACCTGGCGAATCATTGATGGAACAGCTTCAACTTGCAGCCCCAGACGCCAACTTCGTCAAATGTTTTAGCAGCGTTCCATCAATAATGATGGTGGACCCCAACACTGATGTCAAGCCTACAATGTTTATTTGTGGAAATCACGGTGCAGCAAAGATCGAGGTCAGAAATATTCTGGATCAATTCGGATGGGATGTGGCTGATATGGGCTCGTGCGAAGCAGCGCGTGCGATTGAACCATTGGCCATGCTTGCGTGCATAACCGGTTTTGCGACGGGAAATTGGAACGTAGCTTTCAAGTACATACGATAAGTACTCCCGCACCGTCATGACCGATCATTTTCGCAAACTGCAAAACATGTATCAGGGTGCGGCAATCAACCAGATCTTCAAGAGCACACTCGAAGTTGGAGATGGTTCTGCGGCCATAATCCTCCCGTTGGACGTGTCATTCAATCATGCATTTGGCAGCGCACACGGTGCTGTTTACTTCAAACTGCTCGACGACGCTGCGTACTTTGCCGCAGCGTCTCTGGTCGAGGATCGGTGTATCGTAACAGTCTCGTTCTCCATCCAATTGATAAAGGCGGCGGCGTCAGGTGTATTGTCAGCCGAGGGGCACGTGGTTAGTAATGCAGGTCGCATTCTGGTTGCAGAATCACAGATTGTAGATGACTCGGATGATCTCGTTGCAATTGGTCACGGGACGTTTGCACGGAGTGGTCAGAGGTTGTCAGATGTCGAGGAATATCGATTGTAGATTTGCGAAAAGACTGCGGCACCCGCATTCGGCCCCCTTCCTTGGGGAAAATAATCCCGTATCGCGTCATGCGCCAATGAGAAAGTGCTAGAATCCTTCTAAATCTTTTTCTAGGAAATGTTCTAGAACCCTGACCGCTGATAAAGCGCAATGCATTAGCATCCGGACTAACGCTCAAATCACTGTGACAGCTGCCGTTATCTTTCGGTCAGCTCCTTAACTACTTCTTTCATCGCGTCCAACAGCTGGACGTCATTCTTGTTTTTGAAATACCAGCTGCGATCGAGATCACGAAGGCGTCCATATACAAGATTATCTGAATAGGCCTCTCCCCTCAGCGAGCGGATGTACCGTTCGTCTAGTTCTAGAACGTGCATGGCTACCGTACGCTCGACGGTGAAGTCGTCCATACCTAACGATTTCATCTCGAGCAAGAATCGACTATCGATATCGTGAATGCGAAGCATCAACACCTGGTCGACGGATAGGTCATCAAAACCAAGGCGTGCCATCTCATCTACGAACGATCGATCTATGTCATGAACTCGCAAGGCAATCATCTGGTCAGCATTGGCGCTGCTGAAGCCAATCGTTTGCATCTCGCTCACGAAGGATGCATCTATGTCATGAACAGAAAAAGCGATAGTCTTATCCACGTCCAAATCAGAGAACCCAAGATCTTTGAGTTTTTCCACATACGACTTTGTGACGTTGTGCACCGATAGCGCTATGAGTTTGTCGGCGTCAAGATCAGTGAACCCCAGGCTCGCCATCGCATTAACAAAATTCCGGTCGATATTGTGGACGCTCAGAGCGATTGCCTCATCAGCTGACAAATTGCCGAGCTGCAACGATTGCATTTCCTTAATCATTCTCGAGTCCACATCATGCACTTTCATGGCTATGATCTTATCCGCGGGAAGGCCTTCGAAACCCATACTTCCAAGTTCTGCAATAAATGAAGCATCGATGTCGTGCACGGCAAAAGCGACAATCTGATCTGGTCGCAGGCTGCTAAAGCCAGCACGGCTAAGGGCCTCTACATATCCTGGATCGATGTCATGAACTTTGAACGCGATCAACTTGTCGGGTGACAGATCACCATAGCCCAGATCTGCCATTTTCCGGACGTACGAGCCGCTGATGCTGTGTACCTTTAGTGCGATCAAATTACTTGATGTCAATTCAGACACGCCCGCCTGGCGCAGTGATTTAATGTATTCTGAATCTACATCGTGCGTGTACATCGCCGCCAGCTGGGACGGGCTCGGATTGTCATCAGGCTTTTCCGAGACCGACTGTGCTGTTGCCGAGGTGGCAAAAACGGCCATTAATAAGACAAGAAGCAATGAGGGGCGTAGATAGTTGGGCATGGACATGATCCGATATTGTAAGTGCTAGTATTTTAGCATTACGTCAACTGGCTCGCTCATGTTTCAGTATTCATTTCCATGTATGCTCATTATGTTTCGAGAATCTTAGTGATCGACAGAGGTAGTGCTCTATTCGATGCAAGATTCACGAATCTTCAAATCTTGCGTGTTGCATGATCTAAAGCGGTTGCCGTATCTTTCTCGTCTGCAGTAAAATGTGGTCCGGTAGTTCAGTTTGGTTAGAACGCCGGCCTGTCACGCCGGAGGTCGCGGGTTCGAGTCCCGTCCGGACCGCAACAACCCCGCAGCACGATGTGCTGTGGGGTTTTTTTATTCTTCACAGTCTCTCAGGCTTCCAGCCGAAAGAACGAGTCGTCATCGCTACCAGCCGCTCCCCGACGAAAGACTTATCAAGCAGCAGTCGTTAGTACGTTCGATATGCACATCTACCCCTAGCGACCAGTGCGCGACATAAACTGCAATATGTTGTCATCAGGGTCACGAAGCTGCAAAATCTGTAACCCATGACGTACATCATCGATGATATGCGGCTTCTCGCCAAAAGCGTTCGCATAACGGGTAGCGATCATTTCGACGCTTGGAACCATCTGTCCGATCTTGAAGAATCCCAGCGACCTACGAGCCGGCGGCGAAGAGCGTCGATCACGGATCAGTTCAATCCAAACGTGATCTGAGGACATATTAATGATTGACCATGTTGAGTCTTCAGCTGTCGTTTCATCGATCACTGTGGCACCAAACACGGTCGAGTACCAATGGGTTGACATGGCGAGGTCGGAAACACGGACTGCAATGTATTGCCCTGTTGGATCATCAATTACGATACTGTCGCTGGTCAGTGACTGCCCAAATGTCGGAGACAAACATACAGCCAGGAGGAATGCAGCTCCAAATATTTTCATGTATCTATTATTGTCCATCTGATTCCTGAATGCATTCGTGCAACGATCGATCATTGACGTCGTACCGATATTTTCCAGCTTCGTTTCTGTTCAAAAGATCTCTCACATGAAAACAAGCTCGTACGTCGCAGTAGTCGTCCTGATGACTGGCCTTATCGCGTCTTGTCAATCATCGCAAAAACCCAACACCACTGTCCCGGACGCCCGGTCAGGCTTCGCAATGACTTACGATGATCTGCGCGGGCGCGTCGTCATCTACGGGGGTACCGATATCGAAAGCAATAGGCGAAATGATACGTGGGAGTGGAATGGTAACCAGTGGTTGCAAATTGACGCTACAGGTCCGCCACCACTGAGCGACGCCCTGTTCACTTTCGATAAGAGTAATGGCGTAACGGTTGTCTTTGGCGGCCGATCTGAAGATGGATTAACAAACGACACCTGGCTATTCGATGGCACGAAGTGGATGCTTGCCGATACCTCCGGACCGGAACCCCGACAACTTGGAGCGATGGCATACGACGAGTCTAGCGAACGGATCATTCTCTACGGTGGCAGTGGTGAAGAACGGAGGCGACTTTCAGACACATGGGCCTGGGACGGAGAATCATGGAGTGAATTGCCCACCACTGATGGTCCAGGAGGTCTTGGCGCTCACATGATGACGTTCGATGATAATCTTGAGACTGTGGTGATTGTTGGAGGATACGACGGATCGAATACGTTAGCGCAAACATGGGCGTTCACAAATAACGACTGGGTGCTTGCTGACTCCGTGACCACTCCTCCCCGACTACACGGATCCGTTGCCAGAGATGTTGACGAAAATCGTTTGCTGCTGTTCGGAGGTTTTGGTGAAGCCGGCCGCGACAGTACTACGTGGGCATTTGATGGTGTGGCGTGGAGTCAACTAACTACGTCTACAGTACCGGGACACGCCGAACACGAAGCAGTCTTCGTTCCCGGCTCGGGCTTGACCGTTTTCGGGGGAGTCGTCGGGCAGGATATGGCAGTGACGGAGCGCGTAAAGTCGAACACGCTGAAGACTCTCATTGATGGTGTGTGGACAGTCCGGTAGACCTGGTAGGGTATTCGCATCAGTCAGTGACTCAAGCGCCGGGCTCAAAGAAAAGGCCGTCGTCGCAAATGCGACAACGGCCTTTCATACACTTCCAATTCCCCTGCCTATGGAACGAGATTCTCCTTCGCCCTGACGACGAAAAGACCTTCCATTCCACTAGTGATAATTATATTTCCACTGGAGAAGTAAGGATAGTTACTCCATGCTCCACCCATACTCGCAGAGTTATCGCCAACAGGCACGGTGTCAAAATATCCGACCTCGACAGGATTCTCTACGTCGCTGATGTCGAGAATTCTGAGGCCAGACTTGTAGTTAGCCTGGTACATTAGATTTCCCTTGATGTACAGGTTATGATCACTTGACTTCTGTGTACCGAAATGCTCCTTGAGCAGAATCGGGTCGTCCAAATCGGTAATGTCAAAAATCAGTGTTCGCGTATGAGTGATAACCTCGGGACTGCCAAGCTCATCTAACTCATCGTTCATGAAGAAGTACCGATGATCGTCGGTTACCCAACCCTGATGCGAGTAACCCACGTTCGGGTAGCTGGTGTTCGACAGTGCAACGGTGTTTTCCTTATCCGTTACGTCGGCGATGCTCAGAGCAGTTTCATTTGAACCAAAGCAGATTTCCCGACCTGTATAATTCGAGTCCGGGCCATTGTAAATAATACACTGCGCATCGTGACTGTAGCCCGTGTTGCTTCGCCCCGTCGCTGTGTCAGAAAAGCATCCTGCAAATTCGGGGTTTGCCGGATTCTGAATATTGATCATGTGCAAACCACCACCACATGTCTCGCCGCCCGAATTGACGCCGACAGCATATGCATACCCGGTATCTTCGTTGATCACGATGTTATGGGCACTGCCAATCTCGCCGTAATGCGCGGTCTCCTCGAACGTAACCGGATCACCCTGAACATTGACAATCTGACGGAGGTCGAACACCTGCATGCCATGCTGTGCTGCGCCATCTGCTACGATATAGGCGTGATCCCTGTAAACTTTGATGTCACGCCAGATACTGGGAGGTGATGATTCTGGCTTGGGCAGTTCACCGAGGTATACGGGATAGTTAGGATTCGTAATGTCTACGAACGCCGTGCCATCCTGACGACCAACGAGCGCGAACTCACGATCATCATACTCCCATCCCCACACATCATTTACCTGAACACCGGGAGCACCACCTATACTTGAAACAGGCATGAATGACGCCAGGTTAACATCACCACAATCAAATTCAGCGGCGATACCATCGGTACAATTAACTGTCTCCCCAGCGACCATGGCCAGACCATCGTGCGTATCGCTTTCCAGCGTTGTAACAATTGACCACATTCCAGAGGCGTCACGCTCGATGACGTGTCCGGCTCCAGCGCCGCGCATTCCTATGATCCCCTGATTGCCGTCCACAGCGATATAGCCACCGAAGTAGTCACCACTGGTCAATCCTTCGGCAGAGATTTTCTGTACACCGGTCCAACCTTTTCCGGCTTCAAAAGAGATCGCATGGACTGCGCCCCGAAATTGATCCGACCCCGGAGCTCCAACCAGAAGCCCGCCAGGATATAGCGCCACATTGCGTCCAAATCGCGCTTGATCAACTCCGTCAAACGGATGAATCTTTGGCATTGGATTCCATTCCCCACTTTCCTCGTCATACATCACTGGAATGACCGCTCCCATTTCGTTTCTCTCATAAAGCGAACCGAGTAGTGCGTGATTACCGCGCATTACAATATCGAATGCCAGCTGATCACCTTGCGAGAGATAGTCAGGCGCAAGCATTTCAGATTCTTCCCACGTTCCATCGTCGGTCAGTTTGAATGTGTACACGCCGCCTCGTAGCGAGTCGCGTCCTGTTGCCGAGATAAGTGCTTTTCCATCGTCAAGATCGAAAGTCCAACCGAAACGGTCTCCCTCCTGACCGTCAGACGGCGTAAGACGCGAGTGTTCCGACCACTCACCGTCGGATGCACGGTGATAAACGAATACGGCACCCGTTCCGTTGACTCCCTCTGCTCCAACCATGGCAAAGTCACCATCAATGCGAGCTTGAGCAGCGTAAAGATCGGCTACGGCTAGATCATCAGCAGCTAATCGTGCTGTCTCGATCCATTCGCCATTCGCTTTTTCAAAAATATAGACCGACCCTGTAGAAGAGTTGGCGCGTGCGGTGACGATCATCCTGTCCGAATCGGCATCGACATACAACCCGAAACCATCACTGTCAGCCTGATCAGAGGCTGTTAGTCGCGCGACTTCCTGCCAGGAGGAGTCAATATTTCGATAGACATACACAAAGCCACTGGCATAGGTATTTGCGGGCTCACCAACCATCAGATCGCCGTCAGCGGCGGCAACAGCAAGACCGAAACCGGTCTGATTGCCCGTCACGGCACGATCGCTGAGATATGTCTGCGATAAAACGGGGCTCGACACGAGTGCCATAGTCGACAATGCGACAAGGCACACAGTAAATGTTTTCATGAGTAACCTCTCCTGGGGATCCTGTTTGTTCATTGGGCTCGATTTGTCAGCACGGAAAGCTCGACAGGGCACCTGAATGAAAATGATGTTCTAGAATGCATCAGTTAGACAGGTACTTCACGCATCAGGTTGCATTCGTTTTGGAAAATGGGTGTTTTTTTGCCCTTTCCGGTCCCGACACTCCATGACAGCGGTGTTTCTGCAGGATATTATCTCGGCGTGTATACCAATCTTGACGCGCTGGAGATGACCGGGTGATAGTAACATTACCCACAATCATGATGGTACTGTTCGTACGCTTGCAACTGACTTCTCACTCCGGCTATACTGCACCTTCCCTTCATTCTGAATATATTTGCCGGCTCGACGAACGATATGAGCAGAAATCTCTCGATTAACTACATTGAATTGCCCGCCAACGATTTTGACAAGGTAAAGCAGTTTTTTGCCTCAACATTCGGATGGACTTTTCAGGACTATGGGCAAGACTACTGTGCATTTAATGACGGCGGATTTGACGGTGGCTTCTACAGATCGGAAAAGGTTGCTTCAACCGAGACGGGCAGCGCTCTGATTGTCTTCTATGCCGACAACCTCGAGGAGATACTTGAAACCATCAAGCACAACGGCGGCCGTATCGTGAAAACAATTTTTTCGTTCCCGGGAGGGCGACGATTTCACTTTCTCGATCCTCATGGAAACGAATACGCAGTCTGGTCAGAGTAGGAATGAAAACAGGTAAAGCTATTCTCGCAGCAGTATTCGCATTCGGAGCATTAGTCCAGATCAACGACCCGGATCCGTTCTTATGGATTGCCATCTATCTAATCGCTGCGAGCACGTGCATCTTTTCAATCTATCGACCGGCCATGATTCTACCGGCACTGACTATAGGCATCATTGCACTTGCATGGGCCGCGTGGCTGTCTCCGTCCGTGATTGGCAATACGCCGTTTACCGATATGTTCGGTGCGTGGGAAATGAAAGATAACTCGATTGAAAAAAGTCGCGAGATGTATGGGCTTATATTTATCACTGTCGCAATGTTCGCACTGGCGTACCTCGGGAAACGTGAGTCAAGGAAGACTTAATTGATCACGCCGAACTCAGTGAGATAGCGCGTACATGATAAAGTTGATCGCCATCTGAAAGCTTACGGTCGACGCTTCTGCCAGATTCCGGTCCGGCCATTCCCAACCATCTCCAATATCCTGGTTGTATGCGATGACGATGACCATCCGACCAGTGTCATCAAAAATACCATAGTAGATGTCGTCAAGTGGTCCGAATCGACCACCGTACGGACCTTCACCATTTTTTGTCGACATAGCCGCGTCCGGGTCGATGTCATAATAGATGGACCAGATCGGATGATCTGCAGTCAACTCCACCGGCTCTCGATCGGGATAAACACGCTTGATGTTATCGTACATGTTGTTCCATTGCGGCCCGACACTACCGCGGCCATAGTCATGGAAATCGTCGATGATCAGGAAGCCTCCGCGATCCAGGTATCTGCGAAGGTTGGCAACTTCGTCATCGTTGGTCAACCAGTACCCCGGTTCAGTCAGGTAGAGTACGGGGTGTTCAAATATGCGGTCATCTGTCAGGCGCAGTACTATTGGCGCTCCGTCGAGTTCGATGCGGGTTAACCGGTCGATGGCTTCATGAAGGTTTTGCTCCGCCGTCGGGTAGTCTGTCGCCCAGGCATTCCACCGGCGCCTTCCGAAGTCGTCGTACTGCACGCGGACGAACCTGAACCCGTAGTCGTCGCCTGAAGCGTGTGGCGCTGACGTAAATGCAGGAGAAGTAAAGTGCGTTTCAGTGGTCGGCGTCTTTGTAGCCCCCATGTCTGACCTAAGCACCACAGCAGCGCTTGTAAGCAAAACCAGGCTCGTTATTGTCGAGACTCGAATCATACCAAACGATTAGTACAGACTTGCGCGATAATAGGACCTTCTAACGCGCTGTAAATTCCTTGATTCCACAAAACTTTTGTGTTGTGTACAGTCAGTCGATCAGTTCAGGTTCGTGTACTACGACTATTATTAGAGAACTGATCCGATAGAGAGATATTCATCATGTCTGTCCCCGGAGAAATTATCGGACAGATGGAAGAATATTCACCGGACGGTGACATGATCAGTGGGCAAATCAGGCATTAATAAATGCACCCTGATACTAAACTCACGTCTGAAATGAAACATATTGTCGCAATTGTTTTCGCAATTCTAATTGTTGACTGCACGGCTTTAGGACAATCTTACCCCGAGGGCTTCTGGGACGATGCGTTCAGTCCTGCGGATATTGGCGGAAATGGATTGACTTCTCAGGCGTTTGCCGTCGCAAAACATCCTACAACTGGTGAAACATTTGTCGGGGGAGAATTCAATCTGGGTGAGGGCAGAAATGAAATCGTCCGTTGGGATGGCTCGTCCTGGGTGGGCGTGGGGATGGGAGTGAGTTCCACTGTCTATTCATTGGAGTTCGGGCCAGACGGGACTCTCTACGTTGGTGGAAGTTTTACCACGGCTACGCAATCTGACGGTACCGTTCTCGAGGCGCTCAGAATTGCGGCCTGGGATGGAACGGAATGGTCAGCCCTGGGGAAGGGCGCGTCAGCAACCGTCAGGGATGTAGAATACGATGAGCTCAACGACCGCGTATATATCGGTGGTTCATTTGAAAGCGTGACCAACGCGGATGAATCCGTGGTACTTTCGTCCGCAATTGCTTTCTGGGGAAATAGTGAATGGAATGCTGTAGGACAGGGAGCAGATGATGTACGTGCTGTAGGAGTGGATCCAATCAATGGCGATGTTATCATCGGTGGGCAGTTTTTGGATGAAGGCTACAATGAAGACGGTACAGTTATTTCAGCCAGTGGTCTGGCGAGATGGGATGGCAGTTCCTGGAATGCTTTCGGTAATCCAGATGGATTCGCGAATGTTATTCGCTACGACGAGTCTGGAGACTTGTACGTTGGCGGAGACTTTGAGGAGATTGGTGGAATAGATGTCACCAATATCGCGAGATATTCGAACGCGGCATGGCAGACCGTCACAGCAGGAACGAGCGGTCCTTTCGGGCAAGCCGTGAACGATATCCTTATAGGGGATGACGGTATATATGCTGTCGGTCGATTCACTGAGGTCCTTCAGAGTGACGGTACTCTGGACAGTATACAGAGGATATCCTACCTGGATTTGGGATCCGGTGAGTGGTGGCCAATGGGCCCGGCGCGACACGCTGATAGCTTTATCAACGCAGTTGCCGGCGACGATGATGAACTGTGGTTCGTCGGTGCATTTACGGACATCGGCGGTCGACTGGCCCATCGGGTCAACCGTTGGTTTCGGACGAGTAGACCATTTCAGACCACAGTATCAACATTTGCTGTGGATCTCCGCTCTGCAAGGCGTCACGGAGTCTTCAATTTTCAATCCAACATTTTGCTCGATGTCACTACCGGTGATGCGGCTGGTTTATTCGTGCTTGAAGATGCGGATGGAGACACCGTCTACACAGTCATATCAGAGCAGCCTTCAAACACGACAATCGGATACTCCTTCTTAATTGATGAGAGTGGAAACGCGGACGGTGTGGATTTAGACTGGTATCGAGAACTGGACTTTCCGAGTATAGTGCGCGAGATAAATATCCCGTCGACCGGACCATTCAGTGTTCCGCAGAATGTTTTTGACGATCAAAACCCGGAGGGCCCACTGTCTGGTTATACTTCAGACGACATCCAGGCACTGTACCCGACATTGACAGGTCGTCGGATTTTCGACAATGGCGTAATCGCAAATAGAATCTGGTTTGAACTGGACTTCATAGACAGACCAACTTCATGGTCAGTACATGAGTATCAAGAAAATGCCGGGGGCATCCTTCCGGATGGTATTCCTGTAGCTTCCGATCACGCTGTCTGGCGGATGGAGACCTGGCCGAGTGCGGCTGTATACTCGTTGACACTCGAATGGGAATATCAAAATATCACCGGAATACGTGATCCAAATGACCTGCGAATGCTCTTCCGCGAGGATTCGCAAAGTCCCTGGGTCATTATCCCTACAGAGGTAGTCGCGTCAGACAGATTGCTCCGCGTTCCCAACGTAACTGACATTTCAGGAGAGTGGACAGTGGGATCAGCATCGGAAGACAATCCGCTGACAATATTCCAGCCAGCTATAGCAATGAACCCGGTACCTGGTGATGGCGGATTGAACATCCCGACAACGACGACTCTTCGTTGGGACGCCCAAGATGTTGCTGAACATGAACTCTACCTCTGGTTGGAAGGCGAAGAGAAACCTGTCAGCCCTCTAGCTACGCCGATTGATTCGGAGTTCCACGTGACCACCCTATCTCCGGATTCGTGGTACAATTGGACGGTGACCGGCACAAATATACACGGTGAGATTGAGGGTCCTGTTTGGACTTTTAGAGCAGGGACCGCGCCAGACCTCACCGTATCTGCTGTATCTATACCGGAAGAAATATTCTCCGGCCAGTCAATCGAAATATCGTGGACGGTTGAAAACATAGGTCAGGGCGGGACCAATGTCGCCGGTTGGACTGACAATGTGTATTTGTCAAATGACACGTCCCTAGAGCCCGATTCGGACGTGCTTCTGGCTACGGCTCGCAACTTCAGCTACTTGAATCCGGGTGACTCATATACCAACGCGGCCAACGTGCATATCCCGGACGGTATTCAGGGACCCCGGTACATAATTTTGAGAACGGATAACGGTTCGATAGTCAACGAAGAAGATGAGGACAACAACACCGTCACCGAGCTAAAATCAATCACGTTAACGCCGTTCGCAGATCTGGAGGTGACAGACATCATTGCCCCGGCTGTGGTGTTCTCAGGCGACAGCATCGATGTTACATGGACTGTGTCCAACAACGGTTCTGGTGTGACATCAACCGAGCACTGGTACGACACAATCCTGATCTCGTCGGATGACAGTCTTGATTTCAACTTTACGAACGACGATACGGTAATCCGGATTAATGAAACAGCTGTCGACAGTTCCGCGCACGATGGAGAGCTCCAGCCGGGAGCAGACTATCAGATGACGAAACGAGTAAAGCTTCCCGCGGATGTTGTTGACGACGCATTCCTCTTCGTTTACGCAGACATTAATGGCGCAGGTAAACAGCCCACCATAGGTAACGTCTACGAATTCAACCAGGAGCTCGACAATTGGAAATCGATACCCCTCGACATCACATTGACACCTCCGCCGGACCTGGTCGTCACCGGAGTCAACCCTCCTCCGTCGGGCGTTTCAGGAGATGGTGTCACAGTCAGTTGGACCGTTACAAACGAAGGACCCGGCTCAACAGTTAGTGAAACCTGGGCCGACTTATTGTACCTCTCTCCTACTGCCGAATTCGATTCAAGCACGTCCATTCTACTTGGCTCCTTCCGTCAGCTTGGTGCCATCGTCAATGATTCAACTTACACGCAGACTGTAACAGCACAAATACCCGACGGCGTCTCAGGCGACCTATACTACATTATTGCAACCGATTGGCGCGACGATGTGTTCGAACATGAATTTAACGACAACAATCTATCAGCCAGTGCGACGACGTCGACAATCGAACTGGCTCCGTATCCAGATTTGTCGGTCTCATCAGTCAGTTCGGCAGTGCAGTCTGTAACAGCAGGATCCAGCGTTCGGATCTCATATGAAGTGACAAATACAGGTAGTGCCGATACGGATGTTGCAAGAACAGATTCTCTGTTTATTTCACCTGCTGACACATGGGATCGCAGTGTAGCAATTCCACTAAATGATGTCGTTGATTCGGAAGTACTCGTCCAGGGTTCGGCGATAACGAAGAACGTTGCCGTAATCCCTCCCGCGACCGTTGAGGGTGAGTATTATTTCCACGTTGTAACCAATGCAACGGCTGCAATCTTCGAACTTCCAGGTTCTGCTACGAATATCGGGACGAGCGGGCCTGTCAACATCGATGCGTATCCACCAATTGATCTGGCTGTATCCAGTATACAGGCCCCGGCGTCGGCTGCATCTGGACAACGTGTTTCGGTTAGTCTTTCCGTCCGAAATGATGGTTCCGGCGCGACCCTGTCAAACGGCTGGACTGACAGGATCTACTTGTCGGGGGATCAGGTATTTCAAGACGAGCGCGACATCTTGCTTGGCGAGGTTATACACGGCCAGAAGCAGCCAGGCAATTCAACGTACAGCATTAACCCTGATTTGATGATACCGCATGGCATTTCTGGAGAGTATAATATTCTAGTTGTTGTCGATGCCGATAGTCTCGAGTGGGACTCCAATCTATCCAACAATATGGCGTCAGTTCCGGTCAGCATCGAACTGACATCACCGTCAGATCTTGTTGTCTCTTCAATTTCTGCGCCTGCTGATGCTGTCGCGGGACAGCCGATTTCCGTTATCTGGACCGTTGAGAATCTGGCCATCGGAGAAACCGAGAAGAATCTATGGTACGACGCGGTATATATCTCATCCGATCGAACGGTCGATTCCAGTGATAAGCTACTAGGGACAAGGGTCCGCAATACTGGTCTCGGATCCGCAGCTTCATATACTGACACCCTTCGGACCACGGTGCCGACCTTCGTTGCAGGCTCAAACTATATCCTGGTTCAGACAGACACACGCAATGATTTGTATGAGCACCTTGCCGAGAGCAATAACATTGCGACCAGTCTAACCGATTTTGACCTGCCCGAACCTTCGGATCTCGTAATCGAAGATGTCGCTGGTCCAGCAACCGCAATTCCGGGAGAATCGGCACTCATTACCTGGACGCTGCGAAACCAAGGCACAAATGCGGCGAGGGGCATTGTGAGGGATGCAGTTTACATATCAGCTGATGAACAATGGAGTGCTGACGACAAGATTCTCGGTGTACACGAGCGCGAGATTGATCTTGCACCAGGAGCGACTGGCAATCTATCGATGCGTATAGATGTTGCGAGTTCCTTCGCGTTGAACGCGGCTGGTGACGTCACCGCCAAACTTCCTGGCGTTCCATCCGGTGACTACTTCTTCATTGTGCGAGCGGATATTGTTAACCAGCTGAGAGAAGACGACGAAGACAACAACGCTGCTTCGTCGACAGCGCAAACATCCGTCGATCTTCCGATTCTGGAACTTGCAATCCCAACCCAGCTGTCGTTGAGTGAAGGAGAAACCAGATTCTTTGAACTGCAGCTTCCAGCTGGCCAGGATGTTCTTGTCAACGTCACCGGTGAAGCCAGCGGACTGGATGCAATCGAGTTATATGTTAGCAAGGATGAGGTACCCGATCCGAGTTCCAGTGACTTTTCCAGCAGCATACCGTTTGAAACGGATCAGGAGATCGTTGTATCGACAGAAGATAGTGGAACCTACTATGTTCTTGTTGCTGCGCAAAGTAGCGGTACCGACGATATAGATGTCGAACTTTCGGCAGAAGTGCTGGACTTTGCTGTTAGGAGTGTACATACAACTGCAGTCGGGACGGGTCCGGTAACCCTTATTATTGATGGGTCGAATTTTAGCGATGAGACCGAAATCGTATTCAGAGGCTCCAACGGCGACGTGCTGTCAACGACTACGAATATTGGTGACAGAACGGTGTTAGCGGCCCAGGTCGACTTCAGCGATGCTCAGCCCGGCGATTACGACATCCTCGCGGTAGAATCGGGCGCTGAATCAGGTCCACTGACAAATCGCTTCCAAGTCTCGGGATCACCGATCGAGGACGTTGAAGTGATTATCGAATCTCCAGAAAGAGTCCGGTCCAGTGAGACTATTGATCTTTCAGTTACAGTTAGGAACAACGGTAATACTAGCTTGCTAGATTACTTCATAAATATTGACGCAATTGTAGAGCCAACCGCGTTTTGTGGAGCCCGCCCCATCCCTGAGGAAGGCTCGCTGTCAAGAATGTTTACCCTATTCCCGCCTGCAAGCCTGGCCGGACTAGGTAACACTCAATTCGTTGAGTACGAACCGGGTATTTACGGCCTCCCAATCTGGCTAATAGACATGCCGCCATCAACTAAGATCACGTTTCAGGTTTCGGTCGAGCATACAATGATAAACTGCTATACGATCAAAATGGCAACGCAAATGATTCGGATGCCAGGATCGTTGTTTACGGAAACTGGAAATATTGCTGACATCAGTTCTTCCGAAGGTTTTCAGCTTATTTCCAGCGCTATTGCCGGTGCTTTCAGGGATGTTGCCGGACTAGCAACTTCGACCGCTCCAGAACAAGCAATAACAACGGCTAACGAAAGAGTACCCGGGGATGATTATCAGGACGAGTACGACATATTAATCGATCGGGGAGTGACAGACTACACGGACAATCTGGACAATTTTGCAGACCCCACCAATGTACTCCTCGGGGTGCTGGCCGGGGCTGTAGCTGGTGGAGTTATCGGTGCTTTCGGTGGCCCAGTGGGAATTACTGGAGGAATTGTGATCGGCGCAGCAGAAGGTGCAGCTCTAGCAAAGATGTATGATACCTGGGCAAACCCATTTGGAATTGTTAGTCCTTTCCAGGACTTTGTCGGCAGTAAACACTGTCGAGTCGCACGAGAAACACCTGAGCTCGCCGGATCGGCTGAGGCATGTCAGGCTGCAGTTGATCGGACAGAAACCGATGTCGTTTCCGGCTTGGACCCCAACGATATCATCGGACCTGACGGATTCGGAGATGCGAACTGGATTTCAGTAGCGGATCAACTCCCCTACCGTGTCCGCTTTGAAAACGATGCGCAGAAAGCCAGTGCCCCGGCTCAAGTAGTCACAATCCGGCAGCAACTAGATCCCGAGCTGGACATTCGCACTTTCAGGCTTGGAAAGTTCGGATTCGCGAACCTCGAGTTCTTACCACCACCGAACAAGTCGTTCTACCGGGCGACTCTCGATGCTACCAGTACCCTTGGCCTGCAGGTTGACTTTGCTGCGGGCATCGATGTCACCACGGGTGAAGCATTCTGGTCATTCAGGTCCATCGATCCAATGACCGGACAGGCGCCTGCAGACCCTCTGGCCGGATTCCTTCCTGTGAATGACTCGACCGGCGTTGGCGAAGGGTTCGTAACTTATACAATCGTGCCGACTGAGACGTCCGCGACTGGCGATAAGATTGACGCCGAGGCAAGCATTATTTTCGACATCAACGCTCCTCTGGACACGCCGCCAATTTTCAACACGATTGACGCAAACTCGCCGACTAGTGCGACAAGTGTGACACGCTCAGATGTTGATCCTGAGTCATTTCAGTTGTATCTGTCAGGAAATGACGTAGGTGTAGGCCTTGGAACCTACAACCTGTATTCGTCTAAGGATGATGGTCCGTTCGAGCTTGTTGAGGTTGGAATAACCGACTCGACATATCTGTTTACAGTGGATGAACCCGGCAGCACGTACAGGGTCTACACTGTCGCAACAGACTACGTCGGTAATTCAGAGGCAGGCAAGTCTTCAGATAGTGCAATCGTTGTGGCAATCGAGGAAGACACACAGAGTATCCCGACAGAGTTTGCCCTCCATCCGAACTACCCGAATCCATTCAACGGGAAGACAAATATCCCGTACGACTTACCCGAAGTCGGCGACATCGACCTGGAGGTCTACGATCTATTAGGCAGACGCGTCGCGAAGATAACACGCAAAGGAGTATCAGCTGGTCGACATACCCAGGAACTGGATATGTCCAGGTATGCGAGCGGACTGTATCTCTATCGACTCGCGGTAAGCGGATCTTCCGACAAGAAGTACCAGGATTCGGGAAAGCTGGTTCTTGTTAAATAGAAACCAATGAGTACGTTTGCTGGCCAAACCTCTCCTGTGCCGATTTTTCCCGGTCGGTTCGCAGGGGAGGTCCTTCCCGTTTGAATGTCAGTTACTCATCACCCGATTTATGGCGTTCGAACCAGCCCGTGATGTATGCGACTTTTCTAAATAGATTGCTGGGCTTTGATGCAATGCCGTGGCCCGATCCGGTGATATGGACCATTACCGCGTCGACCCCCTGAAGCTGGAGCGCTGTATAGTATTGCTCGGTCTCGCTTAACGGAGTGCGGTAATCATACTGGCCCGTGATGAGCATCGTCGGTGTGTTGACGTTGCCGACCAGTGAAATCGGCGATCTTTCGAGATACTGCTCCGGATCTTCCCACGGCTTCTTTGTAAACCAGTATTTGCTGAAGAAAGTCGTGGCATCAGCGGTCAGAACAAACGAATACCAGTTGATTACAGGTTTAGCTACAACAGCCGCGGCAAACCTGTCCGTCTTGCCTATCGCCCATGCAGTCAACACGCCACCACCGCTGCCTCCCGTGATGAAGAGATTATCCTCGTCAATGTATCCTTTCGCGACCACGGCGTCGACGACATCCATCAGGTCATCATGGTCCTCACTCGGATAATTAAAGTTAATGTATTCTGCGAACTCTGCACCGTAACTCGTACTTCCCCTTGGATTCGCATACACCACTACGTAGCCCATACTTGCCATCAGCTGGATTTCGGGGGAAAAATTAGGACCGTAATTCGTGTACGGTCCACCATGGATCTCAAGTATTAACGGATACGCTTGGGAAGCGTCGAAGTCAGGAGGTGTCACGACCCAGTACTGGATGCGAAAATCGTCAACCGATGAGTCCACCCAGAACTCCTCAACTGCCCCGAACTTGACGGATCGGAGCAAGTGCTCATTCAAGTTTGTCAACTTTTGTTCAGCCATCCTTATCGGGAAATGGCCTACCACTAGCTCTGCCGGGCTTGTTGCGGTCCCCTGCGCTACGGCGTACCGACCGTTCGACGCGACTGAATATCCGCCACCAGAATACGGTCGGCCAATAGAGGCGCTCGCAAGCCTGTCTGCTACCGGTGCTACCTGGCCACGCAAGCCGATATTGCCAACCCCTGGATTTCCGTTTTCGTCGTATCGGAAAAACAATGACTTGCTGTCTGATGCCCATGTCAGCGATGAGACTGACTGATCCACAGCTGCAGAGATTACCCGAGTATTCGAGCCATCTCGATTCATTACGTAAATCTCGGACTGTTGATAGCCGGCAAATTTGTCTTCGAATCCTGTGTATGCAATCAACTTTCCGTCGGGCGAGACCGATGGACCGTTGTGTGGACCTCGTTTGTCGGTCAGCTGCGTCAACTCATTCGTCTCCACGTCCAGCAGATAGATCTGCGCGTTGTTCGGATCCACGTCTGCCATCCCGGTGCGGTCCGCAGTGAATACGATGGATTTACTGTCAGGAGACCATGACGGTGAAGTATGATTGTAGTCTCCACTGGTCAGCTGGCGCGGGGCTCCACCAAGTGCTGACAAAAGAAAGATGTGAGTCCTGCCATCCTGTACATACCCACCGCCGTCCCGGCGATAGACCGGGTCATCTACAACTCGTGCGCTTGACTCCCACACAGCGCCCTCCGGTGGAGATGGAATGCTGCCATACGTCTCACTTTTCGATGGAACGAAACTGGTGTACAGCAAACTTGAACCATCGGGACTCCAGGCAAGGTTACCCGGGCTGCTTGTAATATTTGTGATTGATGATGCAATACCACTCTCCATCCATCTAATAAATATCTGGGATGAACCCTCCTCAGCTGATGTATAGGCTATCCTTTCCCCGGTTGGCGACCACGTGACATTTCCATACCCACCCGTGCCCGAAGTGAGCGGACGGTGCCCGTCGCCATTGAAGTCGATTTGCCACAGGTTGCTGAATCGTCGATCCGTCATCACATCGTATTGCACCCTCTGATAGACAATGGTCGTTCCGTCGGGCGAAATCCTCGGGTCGGAGACAAACTGCAGATCGAACACGTCCATATAGTCGAAGGGCTGAACGTTAGTCTGGGCGACCGCTGAAGTAGCGCAGCAGGCTACGAAGATGTATAGTATGATCTGGCGATATTTCATTTGCTGGCGATGTACGTTTGATTCACCCGAATATAATAATGATATACACGGACAGTCCGACGGCGTATATTCGATTTACCGAATCACTATTACAAACAGAGTTCTGACCTATGACGGCTAAATCAAGCTTCAACGTAATTGGCTGGGATGACAGCGTCTACTCGGAGATGGAGAGTGGCGCCAAGCTGTCTCAAGCCAAAGTGAAAAAGGAGTTTCGGGGCGACCTTAACGGCTCGAGTACCGCGGAGGTGCTTATGTGCCTTTCAAATGCAGACGACTACATGGCAGGTGCTGGATACGTAGCGAGCGAAGTCGTTGAAGGCGAATTAAACGGTCGCTCGGGATCATTCATCGTTCAGCACGGCGGCTTAAACGGGCCGGATGGAGAGCAGACATTCGGTACGATCATCCCCGGATCTGGCACAGGAGAGCTTGAAGGTATTAGCGGATCTTTTATCGTTTCTAAAAACGCAGACGGGTCGCACGAAGTCGTAATCGAATACGAACAACAGAATGGATAGACTATTGGCGAGTTGATGCCACGAGGAAGCGATCAGCCTGATCCTCCGTGTTCCTTCTCAAATCGTTTTCTCCTTTTTCGCCAGTTCTCTTTTGCCAGCCGTTGCATGTCCTCGACCGTATCCTCCTCGTCGATGATCTCAAGGCCCAGCAGAGACTCGACTACATCTTCCAAAGTCACCAGGCCGGCGGTTCCCCCGAACTCATCGACAACAATCGCAATATGCATCCGTGCCTGGATCAACAACTGAAACAGGTCATGCAAGTGCATAGTAGTTGGTACAGATACGATTGGCTGCTCGAGGCTTTTCAGCTGTACGTCGTGAAGGTCATTTGCAACCGTCATCAGGACGTCAGTCTTCAGTACAAAACCGGTTATCCTGTCCTTGTTCTTATCTATTAGCGGTATCCTTGAGAACGGCATCTCACTGTTTTCACTCAGTACATCGGCTACCGATTGTTCGCGTGCGAGGGCAAACATAACGGTCCGTGGAGTCATGATGTCGCCTGCTGATAGATCTCCGAAGCGTAGAACGTTCGCTAGTAAGCGGGACTCGCTCTCAAGCAAGACTCCCTCACGAACACCATACTCTGCCAGGGCATGAAACTCATCGCGCCCCATCGTTATTCCTTTTTCACCGCGTGATATCATTCTGCTTATCCCTTCCGCCATTTTGACGAGAGGCCACATCAACAAAATAGTCGGGTAGAGTATGCGGGTAACAGGAATTGCGAGCGAACGCCAGTGGAGAGCTCCAAGTGTCTTGGGAATTATTTCAGATACTACAAGGATCAGGAACGTCAGGACGGCCGATGCAACACCCACGTACGCATTGCCGAAAACGACGGTCGCCTGTGCGCCGGCTCCTGCCGCTCCAACCGTGTGAGCGATCGTATTGAGGCTCAGGATTGCCGCCAGCGGTCGGTCGACATTCCGTTTTAAATCTGCGAGCCTTATCCCCTGGTGTCCCTCTTCAGCTTCGAGCTTCGCAACGAAAGATGGCGTTATGCTCAGAAGCACTGCCTCCATTATAGAGCAGAGGAATGAGACTACAAGAGCGAGTGAGATATAGAATATCAGTAGAACCATCGTGCTATTAATCTCCCTCAACAACGTTTCTTGCAATTTCAACCAGCTGCCAGTACGGAGGCTCGTATCCGTTCGCGACTCTAAACGCTCCGGCTTCTTCCGCTACAATACCGGCCAGGCGCTGGTGCGTAGCCGTGTACGACTTGTTCCGCAACGCGGCTGTCGCCGACATCCCTTCAGGCACTGGTCCGACCTGTCCAAACATATTAGCTACTCTACTGTAAATTTTAGCAATCCTTCCGACCGGGAGCTCGTACCACGGATAGCCGAGGCGATCGCCTCGCTCCGCTCCTTCGAGCATCGCATCAACGACTGCGTTGTCTATACGATCATTTATCAATGCCTCGTGGTCTCGCCACTCTGCGACAATCTGAACCTGTGGATCGTACTCAACGTCGGACGGTTCCTGGGTTTCAAAGTATTCTACACCGAATGCCGATAACCAGCTTCGCAGCCCGGGCGAGGAAATTGTAGATATACCCATCCACAGATCTACTCCCACATGACCATAGGCATCGGAAGCAACCTCAGAACAAAACAGCCTGGACGGATCCTCGTAGTTCATAGAGAAGTCGTATGGAATGTGGCCTGCAGCTGTCCGGTCCATCGCATACTGTGCAGCCTGATGCGGCAGGTCCGGGTTTTCCATTATCTGCGGAATGTCTTTGCGCAGACGCAGTACCATCAACCGGAGCTTTTTATCTGCCAGATACTTTTCGGCGGAAGCTACCGTGACGCCTACTTCGATATGTGCTTCTATGACCGATACTTCGCCGGCCTCGTTGACGTGAGCGAGAGCAACGTGTGAAAAGTTTCCGGGAAAGTCTGATCCGCGCGAGATGAGTGCAGAAGTCGGATATCCACCTCGAGAAACCAGAATGTCCCCGCTGTGAATTCGAACTCCCTGTACGACGGCCGAAGGTGTCGCAGCCGGAGGCACATCGAATAGTTGCAGAGCATCGACAGAGTCCGGGGCTTGTACGAGAACCTCCTCCAGAGCAGTACGACTACCGTAGAGCAGTCTGTAAAGACGCTGGCGCGTTTCGTTGGAGGTGATATCCCATGACACAGACGAGCTCTTCACCGCCTCTCTGATCTGACCTACTACGACCGCAAACTGACCGGCTATCTCGGGACAGGCAGCTACTCTGGCGGCCGTCTTGAAGAGATTTGTTTCGAGGCTATCGAGCAGTGAAGAGTTAACATCAATATCGGCGAGGGTTGCCTCGGCTACGCCGTCTTCGAGCGATATAACTGAATCACGGATCGACGAGCCGACGAGATCGCATCCCTCCTTTCTTGTTTCCTGAAAGAGTCC
>JABDKO010000178.1 GCA_013002165.1 Rhodothermales bacterium
GAAACATCCACATCATCTGGCCCGAAGTCTGACAGTTCAGCTTCTATCACCAAGGCGTCATCGGTCTGCGTGACATTCAGGTATAACGACTCGCCATTGTCGGACAAGGTGTCTTCGCGGGACATGGAATCCGGCCGGATGCCGGTGTCCTGGCCAACTAACTCATTGATCTCTGAACGTAGTGGTAGTGCCAGATTATTTCCGGGATAACAATTCCCTGGAACGTTGGTTGAGAAATGTCTTACAAGCATGTCTTTCTCCTGAGCTGACAGTCGTGTGGTAGATAGCGAGCCTGGTTGACGACCAGCCTACCAACGATTGTTTACGTGGTGATGAATCGATCACATCCAGACTGCGTGTTACCGCATCTGCTTACAGAATGCTCGTTACAGCTCCGACATGGTTCGCCAATGCTCGCCTTTTCAGGTGCAAGCCGGAGCAATACTCTAAATTGGATTCGCCCGGTGATGAAGTGCCGCGGTATTATCTAAGGGCAATGCCTGCTCTACGGCCGGAATTCGTGGCTTTGAACATTGAAAGAGCTGCGCCTCATCAGTATCCTCAAGGCGGGCACCAACAGTTCCGGGTCACTGAAGAAGACGAAGAGTGTCAAGTTCCCCTCTGCAATCCGTTTTCTCAATTCCGGGTTATCGATACTGTATTCATTGTTTCCGGCTTCATCCGCTCCATGTCGTCGCCGCTTCATCAAATCCTTCAATACCGATAATAATCTTCCTGTGGAACCGACACCTGATGCTGAATCGTCATCAATAAAAAATGATTCACTGCAGGAAAACAGGGATAGCTGATTAGCTTCCACGTCGGGATACCGTTGCAGTACAGTCAACGTTTGGGACAAGGCATGCGCCTCCCCGACGACACACAGATCCTGAAGAGAAAACTCGCACGAGAGCAGGTCGTCTACAGTCTCTATCAGCGGGCCGGAACCGCAGTAAGTCCCGAACGCCACTCCAAATTTATACCTTACGGGGGCTGATTCGTACACGGAATTCCTGTAGGTGGCCACATCGTTTCATCACGAAAGGATTCTGAACTTAATGTATTATGTGATGGAGGATTCAATTCTGGTCATTGATCTGGCTCAACTATTGGGTCCGAAACAACAGCATTCTGGCGCGAATATCCAGCTCAACGTCGTTGAATCGGATGCCAGGAAAGATACACGCGAATACCCGATTGCTCGACTCAATGCGATAGTGCCTGATCCTGACACGAGAACGTCCAGTGTATGCAGACCGAGTCTGATAAGAAACCTCCTAAACCGGATTGCGTCGTCGGAATAGGCGCCTCTGCTGGTGGTCTGGCTGCGTTCAGGGCACTGTTACCGCACCTGCCCGTGGGCTCTGGGTTTAGCTATGTGCTGGTGCAGCATATGGATCCGGACTATCCCAGTACACTCAATCAGATCCTGTCCAAGTCTACGTCTCTCCGCATCGAGATGCCGACTCACGATGTGCCGTTGCTGCCTGACCAGTTATACATTACGCCCTCCGACAAGGATTGCACTGTTGTTGGTAATGAGTTGCGCTTCAAAAGCGTCGACCATATAGGCCCTCGACACTCGGTCGATGGGTTATTTGCATCACTGGCTGAGTCGGTGGGGCGCTCAGCCGTCGGCATCGTGCTATCGGGCACAGGCTCGGACGGTTGCCAGGGTGCACATCTGATCAAAGCGGCGGAAGGACTGGTGCTGGTACAAGATCCAGCGGATGCGCAATACCCTGGCATGCCCACTGCCATTTTTGAAGCCCGACTCGCTGATGTCATTGCACCAGCTGCTCGGTTGGGTGACGAACTGCGTCAGCTGGCCGAATGGACAGTCGGCAAAAAGAAGGTATTGCCTCTGATACCACCCGGCGCCGATGACTTCGATACACTGTTGCAACTATTTCGACGTAAGACTGGATTTGCGTTTGAGCAGTACAAGGAATCAACGCTGCGACGTCGCATTGAACGTCGCATGGTGGTCAACAAAGCCGAACGTCTTGAGGACTATATCGCCATTGTTGAAGCCTCCAGTACGGAGGCCGATATTTTTCTCAAGGAAATCCAGATTTCGGTCACTGGTTTTTTTCGTGAAGAGCATGCCTTCGAGGCACTGCGTACTGCCCTGAAGGTTATCATTGCGAAGAAGGAGCGTGACGAGGCGTTGCGAATCTGGGTGCCTGGCTGTGCCACTGGTGAGGAAGCATTCTCGATTGCCACGCTGGTGGCTGAAGCACTGGGTTCGAGGCTGAGCAGAGTCA
>JABDKO010000200.1 GCA_013002165.1 Rhodothermales bacterium
TAGCGGGCCTGTCCTTCCTGGGCCTGGGCATACAGCCACCTACGGCTGACTGGGGATCCATGGTGCGAGAGAATGCAACGCTGATCTCCTACGGTGAGACCACGCCATTGATTCCGGCTTTTGCAATAGCCCTGCTGACGGTCGCGGTCAATTTCATTGTCGACTGGATGCTCTTTCGTTCATCCGGCCTGAAGATGTGAAGCCATGACGTATAAAGACAAGGATTTACTCCTGAAGATTCGTAACCTGCGGATTGAAGGCTATTCGGACGAGGAATGGATTGAAATAGTCCACGGTATCGATCTCGATCTGCACCGTGGCGAGGTCCTGGGCCTGATCGGTGAATCAGGTGCAGGTAAATCGACGATCGGCCTGGCTGCTATGGGATTTACCCGGGATGGATGTCGAATCTCCGATGGATCGGTAGAGTTCGACGGAATGGAACTCACGACGACTACCAGCCACGATCTGCGGGTCCTGCGAGGGGCGCGCATTGCGTATGTTGCCCAATCTGCGGCGGCCTCATTCAACCCGGCACACAAGCTCATCGATCAACACACCGAGGCTCCAGTGCAGTACCGCATCAAAAAACGCCTGGAGAGTCAGGAGGATGCGATGCAACTGTATGAACGCTTGCGTCTGCCGAATCCGCGTGAGATCGGATTTCGCTATCCGCACCAGGTCTCTGGTGGACAGCTTCAGCGTGCAATGACGGCCATGGCCATGGCTTGCCGACCAGACCTGATAATCTTCGATGAACCGACGACGGCACTGGATGTAACTACGCAGATTGAAGTGCTCGCCGCTATCCGGGATATTGTCGATCAATTCAATACTGCAGCCATCTACATAACACACGACCTGGCCGTCGTTGCTCAGATGGCGGATGTCATCAAGGTCCTGCTTAAGGGAAACGAGGTCGAACAATCTGATACGGAAACGATGTTGTCCTCGCCAAAAGATGACTATACGAAATCACTGTGGGCGGTTCGCGGATTCAAGCGTACGGAGAAATCTCGTCCTACTTCCGGACCGGATTCGACACCGGTTGTATCGGTAGACAATGTATCTGCCGCCTACGGAAACGTACCTGTTTTACACGATGTATCCTTTGACATCTATGCGGGTATGACCGTCGCGGTGGTCGGAGAATCCGGGTCCGGAAAATCAACGTCTGCGCGCTGCATCACCGGATTGCTCCCGCCGACGAACGGAGTCATTCGATTCAAGGGTGAAGAGCTGCCCCCGCATTATAAAAGCCGCTCGAAAGATCAGCTGCGCCAGGCACAGATGATATACCAGATGGCTGACACGGCCCTGAATCCGCGGGTCAAAATCAGCGAGATCATCGGTCGCCCCGCCCAGTTCTACAGTGGACTGAAAGGTACGGCACTGAAGAATCGTGTGGATGAGCTGCTGGACCTGATCGAGCTTGAGCCAGGCAAGTACTATCACCGTTATCCTCCGGAACTCTCGGGTGGCCAGAAGCAACGAATAGGCATCGCCCGTGCACTGGCAGCTGAACCCAGCTTCATCATCTGTGATGAAGTCACCAGCGCACTGGATCAGCTCGTGGCAGAAGGGATCCTGAGGCTGCTCGACCGGCTACAACAGGACTTGAATCTGGCCTACATGTTCATCACCCATGATCTGGCCACCGTCAGATCCATTGCCGATGAAGTCGTGGTCATGAAGGAAGGTAGAGTGGTTGAACAGGGATCCAAGAGCACCATGTTCACACCCCCGCATCACCCCTACACCGACCTGTTGTTATCATCAGTACCGGAGATGGACCCGAACTGGCTGACCACGCTTCTGGAAGAGCGCGGTGTGGATAATCTTGGAGAGGCTGCGAATCTGTAGACAATCTGGCCGCTCAACGGTCCTGCCATGGCAAAAGACAAGCTGCTGATGTCTCGATAAACACAGTCATGGCATGTTGGCCAATTGCTTGCAGATTTGCAGCAATTCGCTTCCACTTAACTTCTGCTTACCGGTTTTATGGTGCGGGTAGTCGCCGACCGGAAAGAGCGAAACCACAAAAGTGAACATGTCTTTATTGGTGTTGCTGGCTTTCAATTTGACACCCAGCTTTTCTGACATGTTGGCTGCAAGCTCAATCGAATCCTTGACCACACCCGCTATCTCCAGGCCACCGCTAAGCTGTACGCCACCACCCGCTAGACCGGCCACAGCACCACCAGTAGCATCCACCAGAGCACCTCGGGCATCGAGCACCACTTCCCCCTCTTCATCTGTGGCGGAAAATGCACTCCCTGGCATGCAGCTGACAACGAACCCCCTGTCATCGGCAGGTGTCTTCTCGTCAGTGTACATGCGGTCGAATTCTACGTTGACGTCGCCTGCATAGATATCGCCGAAACCAAATTCCAGCGAAAGGCCCTGGCCGGCAGCAGCAATGGTCGCCGATACCACCGACCATGGTCCCATGATGATCAATTCTCCGAATTTTGACTCGTTCCAGACAATCGAACCTCGTAGTGGAATGCTCGTAGCCTTATCATTCAGGACACCAAGTTGACCACCGCCGAACGCTCGCAATCCAGCTCGATCGTTGTTATTGATCTTGCGGTATATTTTGGGCCAATGATCAGGGTTGAGGTGCGGTCGTGCCCTGAACACAAGTGTCTGCTTGCCCTTTTGTCTGACTGAATGCAGATACGGACTGGCTACATGCTGTACACGTCCGGAGGGCAGCAGTTCAACCAGGCGCCGAAGCATTGAATCCTCGAGCGTTGCTAAGTCATAACCAGTCGAGGTCAGTTTCTGCAAGGCCATCCTGTCCGCAGCGTTAAACCGTGTCGTAATAGGTAATTTCTTAACATACTCAACGACTTGCTGGTATTCTTTTGAAGTTATCTTCATATTACCCGCCTAGCAGTCAGTTCCGGGTTAGTGCAATATTCACCTGTTGGTGAACACTCAGCGCAAGTGTACAGTGTCGAGATACCCTAACACGCGAACGAATTTCTGCACATGGCAAACCGATCGGACAGTTCTTTAGACTAGTTACGTTCAAATTTCGGCATTAATCGTTGACTCCCGTAAGCCACGGTAGTATCGAGTATTTGCAGGAGGGTTCGATTCGGCCGCTCCCGGGAGAATGACCATGATTTGCCATTGCCTGCACAACTTCGAGCGCAATTCAGTGCAATCCATCCCGTTGTTGGCAACCCTGTTGCTGGCGGCCTGTGGAGGCGGAAGTTCCGGCGACTCGACCCCGGACACGCCCGATG
>JABDKO010000236.1 GCA_013002165.1 Rhodothermales bacterium
GCAATGAATCGCACTGATCAACGCCTACCTTCTGACTCAGGTGTGCCAGTAGCTATCGGCTATCAGGATTCATCGCGGATAACAAAAACCGAACAGGGTGCATGGAGTGCAACATATGCAGCGTTAGATCCAATGACATAGTCTTTGAGCACTGGCCCGTGAGAAGCCATAATAACCAGGTCGATCGACTGCTCTTTGACAGCTCTCAGAATCTCCTGACATATCCCCCCTTGTATAACGTTTACATCGATGTGTAGATCGCCTGGGCAATACTTGGCTACAATAGCATCAAGCTTGTCTCTGGCTCTATTGACCACAGAATCCAGTTGCCCATTACCCGTTCGAAGTAACAAATCTGGAATAATCGATACGACAGTCATCGACGCCTGGAATCTCTGGGCCATTTCACACGCTAGTTGTAACGGCTCTTCGAGCCACTCATCGCTCTCATAATTCGTATCTACCGGTACCAATATCTTTGAACAGGCGGTTGTCCTGACGACGAATACTGAGCACTGCGCATGGAGTGCAACATGTGATGCGTGAGATCCGAGTAGGTAGTCCCTGACCATGGGCATATGTGTAGCCATCACGATTGCATCAACTGATAATTCATCCGCAATTTTCAGTATGTCTGAGCTTATTGCGCCGCCTTCATCCACGCATATATCTACATCTATATTGCTCGGACACTCATTTTCCATGATGGCTTCGAGTTTTGCCTTTGATTCCTTTACAAGTGCGTGCTTGTGTATATCAGGGTAGAAGCCATGCATCCAATGAAAAGGTATGGCTGTCATAAGATGGATCGATGCGCCGGCTCCACCGATCTCTATTGCCTGCTGTAACGGCGATTTCTGCCAATAATCGTCCTGACGATTTGCATCCAGCGGTACGAGAATATTTGAATACATCACTATACCTCCTGCTATGTTCTGGTGCATCGCGAAGTATCAGACGGAAAATCGATCCGACCTCGAATCACGCTTCGGTAGAATCTGTAACTGTCTCCGTGACGATTCCGCTTGTCTCTCAGCCCTTTATCGCGATCCTTTTGTATTGAGTCCACCCGGCAACTAGGTTGTTCCAGAAAAGGCACGAAAGTTTGATCCTAATCAAGAGATCATGAATAAGTGCCCGCAGCCGATGACAGTAGAACGTTACGCCAGGATGAACACCGTCTCTGAATACAGTTTCCCATTACCCAGAAAGCCATACTCCGAAGTCATTCTGCAACTACTCCGCTACATGCTTGCCTGCGCATGCTTTACGCCTGGAGTTGTGAAATTCTTCAGCCATTTTTTTCGAACAGGAGCCTGAGTCTGCTTACCCGGTAACTCTTGAGCTGAGAGTCGTCATTCAAAGGCGGCTCTTCATATCTGTATATGCGCTGTTGATCAACTTTGTGACGGTCGCTGAATCCACGTCACATCCGAGCTTGAGCTTTACATGGCGCATTACCTCTAACCGGCAGTGCGCAATCATGCCTAATTCACCTGTATGCTCAATCATCCAGGCATCGACGGCTGCATTTCGTCTGAGCGCATTTTCAAGCCTGAATAACCCACTCATAGCAACATTGTCGATGTGTATTTGATGTTTAATGATTTTCGATATCGCTAGCTATAATAATCATGACAGTACTCTACGGCTTAGTATGAAATGGTCATATACTGACCATCAGGGAAAATGGATGTTTTCAACTACAATTAGCACGGCACGCTTCAGACACAGGCGATTAATCTCAACAAGATTGCGTACAGTGATAAACATTGGCAACTGAATCAGGCCTGCCACTTGGCGCTAGCACGCAGATTCTGATTTTGCATGTTTCCACGAATTTATCGAACACAGCCAGAAGGAACTATGATTCGCGGTATACTTTTCGATTTAAGTGGTGTCTTTTACATCGGGCAACACGTGATTCCTGGTGCGGTTGAGGCACTCAATCGGATTCGTGCATCTGGCATTCCCTATCGATTTGTGACCAACGTCAGCAGAATGCCAGCGAGCCGGATTATTTCAACGTTGTATAGTATGGGTATCGAGATCGATTCCGAGCATCTCGTGACAGCGCCTATCGCTGCACTTGCCTATATAAACAAACATCAATTGAGACCCTACATACTCGTTCATCCCGAACTTGAGTATGAATTCTCGGGAGTTAACGTCAGTTCACCAAATGCCGTCTTGGTGGGTGACGCAGAAGACGCCTTCAATTACCAGAGGCTTAACGAGGCCTTCAGGTTGTTGATCGACGGCGCAGAATTCCTGGCACTTGGCGATAATCGATATTTCAAGGATCAGAGTGGTCTGTGCCTGGACATCGGTCCGTTCATCAAGGCGCTGGAATTTGCAACGGATCAGAAACCTACCATACTCGGTAAACCATCAGCCGACTTCTTCAGCGCAGCAGTACGCAGTATGGACTGCACCAACAACGAAGTAGTCATGATCGGTGACGACGTTGACACCGACGTTAACGGTGCTCTGTCTGCCGGCCTTTTGGCAATTCTCGTAAGAACAGGAAAGTTTCGCGCCGGTGACGAAATGCGACTACCCAACTCGAAGGCCATTATCCGGAACGACGTCGTCGAGGCGGTTAATTGGGTGTTGCAAAATTCTGGGTAGCAGATTTATTTCCAGTTCAATTAGAGTATAGGAAGCATAAACGCTAATTTCTCATTGCCTGGCCAGTCAGCCGGTCAGGTTGACGTTGCCTGCACGACGTTGACGCCTCTCTCCACCTCCGCCCCCTCCCCGAAACGTGTCGCGTTGCCGGTATTCTGTACGCTGTCTCGGGTTTCCTGACTCGCCCCTTGTTCACGGACAAGCCGAATCCCTGCCGCCCCCCCAGCATCTTCTGTCGATCCAATCTCCCATCACTGACTCAGGCATAGAGACCACCAGGCGGGGGCCACCCTGCGCGAAAACACCATGAAAACGCGTGAGATTGACACGCGGCTTCGGCACCAGCGCCTCTGGTCAAGCGTTCGAGCTTCTTCCGGGGCCGCCCAGGTGCTGATTAGCTTTCGCCGCGACACCGGCATGCAGCGAAAACCCCACCACCTGACCCAGGCCGTCATCGAATGGCTCCTCACTTGCCGGTAGCGTCTGCAGAGTGGACACTTTGTGCCCTTGCTGTGGACCAATTGCAGTACGGTAGGTGATGGATCCGGGCCTGCGTTCCGGCGCCTTGCAACTGCTCGATCGCACCGCTCTCGATCATGTCGCCAGCGAGATAGCTGTTTTGCGCCTCACGCTCCAGCAGATCCTGCTGCTCCAGGTAACGAGCGATGCGCTCGGCTAGCGTGTGACTGAGGCGCGCGAGCTCGGCACGACTCGGTTCCTTTACCCAGTGAAAGCGCCATGCACCGTCCGGCTGATCGGCATACACCCCGTCAAGCAACAGCATGTGAAAGTGTACCGGGCCGCGATCGGGTCGAGGCCCAGGGCACCAGCAAAACGTTGGATCAGGGTGACGGCCCCAGTGCGAGCAACCTTTAGAGAGAATCCTGCCTTCCTGCACAGGTGCGTGCTGATGCAGCGGCAGACGATGCCGAGGCCTGCGCGGCCCGACATGGCTCATGACATCGGGATGGCTGGCGAACAGAAAACGCAACGGGAACGGCACACTCAGCACCCACTGACGCACCGGCTGTTTCGTGAATTCCGGGCGGCGATCCGCTCGTCGACGAGCAACTCTCACAACGGACACGCAGGAATCCGTACTCCGGACGGCCGCACTTCAGAAGCGCCTCGAACTCCTGCTCGACATCTCTCGGCAAACGCGTGCCCTGCGCCTCAAGCTGCGCCTTGAACACGGGGAAGTACTCCTCGACAAGTGGATACAGAAGGCTCTGCTCGGGGTGGTGGCGCACATACGGTGGCACCATAACGCCCGGGCCAGCTTCCCTGCCAGCGGGTGACGGCAATGCAATCGCTTCCTTGCGACGTATCTTTCAAGTTTACTGCTTGTCGATGGCAGGCGGAAGCCATCTGATGGAATGCCTATTGCCGTTGGTGAAAATGAACATTCGGCATTTGGTTTTAACGGTTTGTTCAGAGAAAACGCCTTGGATGTCGCCCAACCTGATATTGGTTCCTGTGGTGGTTTTACGGCAGCTCGGAATATACTTGCGATGGCTCAGGCAAACGGTGTCATAGGCAATCCACGCGTGTGGGGAACGGCGATCGCTCAAACAGCATCACTGCAGCTCATTGCTACTATCCCCAAAACCCATTATTCCCTGTTTGCCAAGGAGCCCATTCTCGAATATGACCTGTCGAGTCACCCGTTTCGTCTGAATCTCATCACTGAACCATGGAAGATGCATAAAGGACTGGTGTCATATCCTACAAACCCGGATTGGGCATTCATCTTAATCTAGACACCATCGGGAAGTATCAGACACACGCCCAAGCCCATTGGTCATCATGAGTTGAGATTGTGACGACGTGAACATGTCGTCGTGGATTGGTGCGTAGCAAAATCTGTAAACGATCGTTTTGGTGAAAATTACCCGCGAGGGGGCTCCTAATTCACACAGCTCAGGCGAGGATATCCGTAGGATTAAGTTCAAGGAAATAACATTAAACCAGATTTGTGACAGTTATCTTTGCTGTGCTTGTATCTAGCCTAACGGATTCGTTGGTTTGGCCTAAAACCACACTGATGCATTAGCAGCCAAAGGGTGTGTCCTGATCATGGAGGGAATAGGAATATGGTGGTAATCAGTCACGATAACAGGGCAGTAAGAGTGGATACGGCGCTGCCTTCCAATGAGCTTTTGTTCAAGAGTCTAAATGGACAGGATGGGTTAAGCACATTGTTCGACTATCAATTGGACCTGGTCACGGACTCCGCTTCTATTGATCTTAATGATCTGCTTGGTACCGAAATGCTGGTATCAGTCGATCTGGTTAGAGGCGGTGAACGTTATTTCCACGGACACGTGTCACACTGTGCATTAATCGGCAGCGACAATGGATATCTGCACTACCAGTTTTCTCTGAAACCCTGGTTCTGGTTTTTGACCAGAACTTCTGATTGCCGAATTTTCCAACAAATGTCCGTACCGGATATCATCGAAAAGGTTTTCCGTGATGAAGGATTTACGGATTTTGAACTACGTCTGACATCGACCTACGAAGCTCGAGAGTATTTCGTTCAGTACCAGGAGACTGATTTTAATTTTGTCAGCCGCTTGATGGAGGAAGTGGGTATCTACTATTACTTCATCCACTCAAGCGACTCGCACATGATGATACTGTGCGATTCGTTTTGCGCCCACGAACCTTATGAAGGCTATGAGAATGTCAGGTACCATGAGGCGGGAAACGAGCTTTCAATAGACGAAGATCATATCGATACCTGGGGTTTTGAACGACAGCTACAACCAGGAAAAATTGCCAGTCAGGATTACTGCTTCAAAGATCCAAAAGCCGACTTACTGGTTGGGCATCAGCTAGATAAAGGTCACGCCCGGTCTGACTATGAAGTATATGAATACCCCGGAAGTTATCGAAAACGCGCAGACGGCGAGTCTTTGGTAAAAAACCGACTGGAAGAATCTCATGCTCAATTCGAGGTATTCAGTGGTAGCGGCGATGTCAATGGTCTGTGCTCAGGATTTCTTTTTTCCCTGACCGATAACATTCTCTCCGAACAGAACAGGGAATATCTGGTACGTGATGCAAGTTATAAGATCACCATGGACGACTACACAAGTGGTGGTGATGGAGTATTTGATTTCAAGTCAACATTTCACGCGATCATCTCCGATCAACAGTTCCGGGCTGCTCGTACCTCGCCCAAGCCGTGTGTACAAGGGCCACAAACCGCCAAGGTCGTCGGCCCATGCACAGAAGAGATCTGGACTGATGAATTCGGCCGGGTTAAATTGCAATTTCACTGGGACCGGTATGGGTCGTCAGATGAGAACAGTTCATGCTGGGTGCGCGTATCGCAAGTTTGGGCGGGTTCTGGCTGGGGTGCGATGCATATTCCCAGGATAGGTCAGGAGGTCATCGTCGAATGTCTGGAGGGAGACCCAGACCGTCCAATCGTCACCGGACGGGTGTATAACGGTGACAATCCTGTGCCCTACAAGCTTCCCGAAAACAAGACGCAAAGCGGCATCAAAAGCCGAAGC
>JABDKO010000243.1 GCA_013002165.1 Rhodothermales bacterium
AAAACATCTTCTTCCGAGTTCTGATCAAACTCGTGATTTCCGAAAACAACGAACATCCTGTCGTCGAATGAACCGTCATCCCCATCCATCATGTTGAGAATGTCGATAATCTGTGTCCCATCGAACAGGCGACTCATGAACGAGGGATACAGAAGGTCACCGCCGTGTAGAAACAGCAGATTCGGATGATCCTTTTCGACTGCTGCACGTATCGCGCGGAGCCTGTCCAGCCCGCCGGCGCCTGACGAGGCCAGTCCGTCTATGCGATAAACATCATTGATTGAAAGAATGCTGAACGCAAGATCGGCACTCTCTGGACTACTCTCCTCGATGTCCGGGAGATCAACAACGGTGCGATCAGATGTCGCGCATGCAGCTACAAGGCAAAGACAGAGGATAAAGGCGATTCGCATAATAACTCCTTTCTAGATTGACACCGCCAATGTATTATCTAGAAAAGACGTCCGCAATTCAATGCGCGCGACTGTGGTCGTGAGTAGCTCCGCCGGTGTACCCGCGAAGGGCCTGATACTTGAGCCGTTGATCGTGAGAGAGGACATGTATCATCTCTATGTGCGCGGATAAATGACCGGCGCGCAGTTGTCCGTTCAGCTTGCCAATTTCGGCCGAAAGATAGCGTACGCTGTCGACCGTAGCATCGCCATTTGCAAATAGTGTGTCCAGTTCGCGCTCTTTCTCGACTACCAGTTTCCCGGTGGCAACGGCGCTGTCCAGCATTGCATCGTAAATTGATCTTGTTCGCTGCAGTTGCTCGGCAGTCAGGCCAAGATCGGAGCTCATATCCAGCACATGCTTCGGCCCGGGAAGTCCGTTTAGTTCAGCTGCCAGTGCGAACCCCATGCCTTTGCCCTCCAGAAGGCTCTCTATATCTCCAGAAGACAAAGCCTTAATTTCGCGATTCTGGAAATCCAGATATGGGGACTCCTGCGCCTGCGCGGGCAGAATCGAGGCAATTGCGAGAATGGCGAATATAAAAATGATCCTTTTCATAACGGAACCGGACGTCGACAACCTGGAAGTGATGGTAATTAGCGGTAAACGCAAAAGACGCTATTACAGTTGCACTCTACTGTGCCTTTATCGCCGATAGGGTGCTATGCAGCACGTGCGATATCGTCAAGGCCAGGGAAAAGATTGTAAACATCGATTTCCGTCAGAGTTTTCCCGTTGACGGTCATCCGAATGTGGTGCCTATCTGTGTGTTCAAGCAACAGGTGACCCAACCGCTCATAATCATTGAAGAGATAAGGGATCTCGAGCATGGATCGGTTGCGGCTGTGAATCTTAAGAGCTGAATCTGTAACATCCACGCAACCAACCTCGGACCAGCGGATTACATGCCTCTGTCTGGAAAAGTCGTAACCAACGACCGCCTCATCTGAAATCTTCAGACACCAGGCGATCCGGCGTGCCCGCTGAAGCCTGTCGAGCAAGAATACGGCGGTGATGAGTCCCATCAGCATACTGATTCCAGCGACCCAGATCGGCACTACCGTGGAAGTATTCACAACGACAATTAACGTAAATAAGCCCGTACCTACCGAAGCCAGTCCGGCAGAAAGGTTCAGAACCTGTTTCCTTGTTTTAAACTGAACAAGTTCTGCATCGAATATGTTAGAAAAAGGATTCACACGGGCACCTTGCGGACAGATATTAGAGCGAACTTAATTGTGTCGCTTTGTATTGTATCGACCGCGGTTATACCATTTAAGCCTGTAGTTTAATTTTAGTACCTCCAGGTAAGTTTCCGGAATAGTAGTGCGGTAAGAAATGACCCAAAAGAAGGCAGAAACGCCCTTGATGAAGCAGTATTACAGGATCAAGGATGAAAATCCAGGTGCTATACTGCTTTTTAGAATGGGGGATTTCTACGAGACTTTCGGTGAAGATGCCCGCCACGTTGCTCCCATCCTGGGAATTACGCTAACAAAACGATCAAACGGCAAGGCGGCTGATGTCGCTCTCGCGGGATTTCCACACCACGCCCTCGACACATATCTGCCTAAACTGGTCCGCGCAGGTTTGCGGGTTGCTATCTGTGAACAAGTCGAGGATCCCAAGAAGACCAGAAAACTTGTCAAGAGGGACGTTGTCGAGGTAGTTTCACCCGGCGTGGTCATGCGAGATCATCTGCTTGATCCAGGGATGCCCAGTTATCTTGTGACCATCTCGATCAATTCCGATCGTATCGCAGGTGTCGCCGTTGTCGACGCCAGCACCGGAGAGTTTTCTGTCGGCGAGTTTCACGTCGCTGATCTTCCGGACTTGCTGGATTCAATCTCGCCGGCCGAAGTGCTGGTTGAAAAGGGGACCCGTCGAGATCTGTCTGCCCGTGCACTTAAACATACTCGTGTTACAGAGCTTGAACCGTGGATGTTTACGTACGACTTCGCCTACGAGTCTCTGACAGACCACTTTGGTACCCATTCGTTGAAAGGGTTTGGTATCCAGGAAATGTCATCGGCAATCATCGCTGCAGGCGTTGCCCTGAATTACGTCAAGGACAGTCAGAAGATGGCCCCGTCGTATGTGCGATCGATCGGTCTCCTGGACAACTCTCAGTACATGCTTCTTGATGCGCAGACGCGACGGAATCTTGAGCTGATCAATTCGCCGGGAAGCGGCGCACGGGAAGATTCACTGCTGGCCATACTCGACGATACAAAAACGCCAATGGGCGCGCGTAATCTGAGACGGTGGCTGCTGAATCCGCTCAAGTCCGCCGATTTGATACAGCTTAGAATAGACGCGGTGGCGGCTGCCGCCGCGGATGGCACGTTCAGACGTCGCCTTCAGGATATTCTCGAAGAGATCTCTGACATCGAGAGGCTGGCAACGCGTGTCTCGGTAAATCGGGCATCACCTCGCGATATCAATGAACTGAAAAGATCGCTGACACAACTGCCGGATTTAGTGTCATGTATTTCGCAGGTCGACACCCAAAACTGGAAAGGATGTTCGGATAGACTTTCGCTCGAAAAGGACCTTGTCCAACTTATAGACAGTGCTCTCAACGGGGATCCGCCGGCCACCATAGCAAAAGGGGGAGTAATACGTGACGGGTTCAACCCGGAGCTGGACGAGCTCCGAAGTATTTCTTCATCCGGGAAGGAGTGGATTGCAAGACTGCAGCGCGAGGAAAGTGAACGGACCGGAATTCCATCGCTGAAGGTCGGTTTCAATCGCGTTTTCGGTTACTTCCTTGAAGTGACTAACGCACACAAGGACAAGGTACCTGACGATTTTATTCGCAAACAGACGCTCGTAAATGCTGAGCGATACATAACGCCGGCCTTGAAGGAGTACGAGGAGAAGGTGTTATCTGCAGAGGAAAAGATCGCTGGACTCGAGCATGAGCTGTTTCAACAGTTGTGTCTGTCGGTCGCCGGCCGAAGCGCTGAACTTCTGCAAAATGCAGCGGCGATCGCCGAGATCGACACATACTGTTCACTTGGAGAAGTTGCCGTTCGCAACGTGTATTCGCGGCCAGAAATTACAACATCACGAATCCTGGAGATTAAAGCCGGTCGACATCCGGTCGTAGAACATAGACTGCCGGTCGGCGAGAGCTTCATTCCTAACGACATCAAACTCGATCCCGACAGCGCGCAAATCCTGATCGTGACGGGACCGAACATGGCGGGTAAAAGTGTCGTCCTCCGACAGACCGGCCTGATAGTCCTGATGGCCCAGATTGGCTCATTTGTCCCTGCCGAGTATGCATCGATCGGAGTTGTAGACAGGATATTTACGCGAGTCGGAGCATCAGACAACTTGTCCGAAGGCGAAAGCACGTTTCTGGTAGAAATGAACGAGACTGCCAATATTCTGAATAATGCGACTCACCAGTCTCTGATCCTCTTCGACGAAGTAGGACGTGGTACCAGCACCTTTGACGGAATGTCGATAGCATGGTCACTGGTTGAGTACTTGCATGAAACACCGGCGGTAGCTGCGAAAACGGTTTTCGCGACGCACTATCACGAACTGAATGAGCTGGCGCAACACTTTAGCCGTGTCCGAAACTATCGAGTTCACGTTGAGGAGCACGATGGAAAAGTTATCTTCCTGCGGAAGCTAATCGAAGGGGGTGCCGACCATTCGTTCGGGATCGAAGTAGCGCGTATGGCAGGTCTTCCTGCAGAAGTAATTGACCGCGCCTCAGATATTCTCACATCGCTTGAGAATCAAAAAATTGCTGTCGGTAGCATGGAAGGCAGGGGAGATGGGGCAGCTGAAGTAGCTCCGGTATCCGCTCCTACCGGCGTGGTCCCGGCGCGGCGCGCAAAGCACCAGATTTCGCTATTCGCCCAGGATCCGGACCTTGAGGAAATCAGGGACGCTCTGTCCAGGATCGATCCCGATCGGCTGACCCCCGTCGAAGCCCTCTTGAAGATTGTCGATCTGCGAAATCGACTTAGCCCCGAAAAGCCAGAATGATTCGTGCCTTTCTTGGAATATATCCGAAGTACGATGATACTAACTTCATTGCACCATCGGCAGACGTAATTGGAGATGTCGTGCTCGGACCGTTTTCCAGTGTATGGTTCAACACGACCATCCGCGGTGACGTTCACCGAATCCGAATCGGACATTCTTCCAACGTGCAAGACAACAGCGTTATACATGTCACTCACGAAACAGCGCCAACAACGATTGGTGACTTCGTGACCATCGGACATGGTGCCATCGTTCACGGTTGCTCGATCCAGGATCGGGTGCTGGTTGGCATGGGTAGTATTATTCTGGATCACGCTGACATCGGCTCAGATTCGATCATCGGAGCAAAATCATTGGTGACCGCCCGAACGAAAATACCACCGCGTTCCATGGTTCTGGGCTCCCCGGCTAAAGTTGTCCGGACGCTTACTGATTCCGAGGTAGAATCAATTATGTACTTTGCCAACAACTACGTTCGATATTCGGCAGTTTATCGAGGCGAGGAGACACCGGAAGTGAATCCGTTCTATGACGCCGAGCGATGAGGCGTAAGACTTAGTTGCCTGCTCTTCCAATCCACTCTCGGCGTCATCACCAGAGCCACCGGCAGTACAATCGCGCTTACTAGTTGGTAGAGTTGATAGGCTGGCAGGAGTATCCAGGGTACGTTGACTTTCAGTTGCGCGGACAGGGCTCGTATCATTGCTGCATCCGCCGCGAACTTGACAACAAGTAAAGCGGCACCCAGATAAGGCTCGAAGACCAGGGTACCAACGATGCTGAAATGTGCTGCAAAGAAAATTACAAAAAGTATCCAGGCGAAGGGTGGTGAGTCCGTTCCGCCAACCAACCACCTCTTTTTCTGGTTGAGCAAATCCAAGAAGCTAGACTCGCCAATTGTAACGTTCGTCGCTCCGGGTGACGTCGTTATCATTCCCCGATCTGGATTTGCCCGCGCTACGGATCGATAGAAAAGATAATCTTCGGTGACACTCTGCCCCATCTTTTCAAATCCACCGAGACTCAGATACAGATTGCGGCTGAAAAGCATGTTGTTTCCCATCGCCGTCAACGGTTTTCCCAGGATGTCGAGTCCTGCCGCAACGCACTTCAGACTTAACCAATCCAGCCGCTGAATACGCTGAGTCAACCGGGGCCCATCAACGACCGTACAACCACAAACCATATCCTTGTCATACTTCAACGCTTCGCGCACGAGAGTTTTCAGCCACGATGACGGTGGTCGACAGTCGGCATCTGTTGTTGCAATAAACTGAGCCTTCGAAGCACGGATCCCCACGTCGAGCGGTCTCGTCTTTGCAAATAAATTGCCCTTGTGATTGCGTGCGTGTAATACTTTGATCCGTCCGTCTTGCCCGGACATTTTGTTAACGATATCTGCGGTTGAGTCTTGAGAGTCATCATCCACAACCAGAATCTCGTACAAACCTGATTCATAGTCCTGCTGGAGGAGGCATTCCAGACACTCTCGTATCTGGAGTGCTTCGTTCCGCACTGCAACGACGATGGAAACACTGGGGTAGTCTGCATCCATATCCGATACCGAATCCTTCCTGCCGAGGCGTGTTGCGAGGCTGACAGCCAACGCGACAACAGCATAACACAAAACGAAAAAGCCTGGAATGAATGTGAATAGCATAATTGAGACTACAAGGCTGAGAATGAAAATCCAGCTTCTACGATGCGCGTATTCAGTCTTGAAATGAACGGGATCAATACATCCTCAAAGTGCCGGATTCCGTGATCATGCAGGACGACGATCGAACCGCTCTGGATTCGCTTGCAGCACTCCGCAACCATCACTTCTACATCTATGCCGTCCATGAAATCTCCTGCCATTACATCCCACAGAATTACGCGGAGCCCATTAGCGCGTGCCATCGAGACTAGACCTGGAGTTACATGACCGTATGGCGGTCGGACAGTTTTGGGCACTACCCCGGTTTTCGACGTGATCGCCGTTGCTGCTTCCGAGATTGACTCCTGCATTGCCTTACGGCGCATCGTCCATGGATCGCGATGATCATTAAAGTGATTTCCGATAGTCACGGACGACGCCAGTCGTGAGCCATCTCCATCAGTATCAAACGATGCGACGTTCGATCCCGTCCAGAAAAACGTGGACACAATTGACATGGACTCGAGGTAAGTGAGCAGATGTTTTGTGGCGTCGGTCGGTCCATCGTCGAATGTCAGAAATATCTTGTTCTCATGGTTGGGTACACGACTAACGACAACGGGTGAAAAGGTTGACGCAATGCGCGGTGGTATGTTCAGCCACAAGTATTTGAGTGACAACGCGTTCAATTGTGCCTCCGGCCCTTCCAGGAGTGTCCCGAAACCAAACTGAAAATACTTACTCCGACGATATACGGAATATGCACTATCTGGGCAGGAATGAAATACCGCAGTAATTTCAGTCTGTCGAAATGGGCTGCAATAACTCCAAGGACGGCAAGTTCGGCGATGACCTTGCCGGTCCATGCAACAATAATTGTATTCGCACCGGTACTCGTGAAGAATACAAGCAGTGTAAGGGCGATCAGCAGGACGAAGAACACGAATATTGTGATCGAGACAAACAGCCCGAACGGATGAGCGAAGCCCCCGACACTGCCGGCCCACCGCCGGCGCTGATCCACAAACTCTCGCACTGTCGCTGCCGGTTGCGCAGTTACGAAACTTGACGGTGCCATATTAAAGGAGGCCGAGCCCAACCCGGTCGACCGAATTTGCTGAAGCATCCGTTCGTCAGCGCCAGGTGCCGTACCGAAACCTGCCGGCGCAAGCTCAGTCGGCAAGGATTGCCTGTAGGCAAGATTGGCACTGTTGCAGATTGTCGGCAGGCCAATGCCTATACATCCAGCGCCTACTGCAACGAGTCCAAGAAATTCAAGCGCCTGCATTCCGGAAAAAATCTTTCCGTCAGATTCAAAGAAGACCGGACCGGCAACGATCGGGTATTCGCCGGTAACAGCATCTCTGGTCAAGTGCAACCAGTCGATGGAGGCAATGCAGTCACTATCGATAGTCGCAACAACATCGCCGCGACAGGAAGCAATCCCGACGTTGAGTGCTTCTGATTTTCCCGTTGCGTCGTCCCCTAAATGCAGTAGTCTGGTCTGGGGATAAATCTCCATAAAGTCTTTGACGATGGACGCCGTGTTGTCTGAGGAGTGGTCATCCACGACGATGATTTCGTAGCACTCTACAGGCAGTGAGCTTCTCACTATTGATTGGAGACAATTCTCGATAGTCGACTGTTCGTTACGAGCGGGGACAATCACGGATAGGAATGTTGTCGTATCGGTGGTGGCTAAAGACGTCTGTCGTCGCAACCGCAGGATTCCAGATACTACCGCCAGAAGGAAAAATATATAGGCGATTCCGGTCGATATAAGAAGTAGTTCAGGAAACGACATCAGTGGAAGGTTCTGACGAAAAAGTTGTTGCGACAAGTTTGCGGGCACTGAAGATACCTAGCAAAGCAGGCAGTACAATATTTATAGCGAATAGAATAAACGCCGCATTGAAGGCTCCAGCAGTCGACGCTCCGGCGATCCCGAACAGAAATATCGATGCTCCCTCGCGAATACCGATATCCATGAATGTGACAGGTGGAATTATGAACCTTAACAGGAATATCGATGCGATGATTGCGGAAACATCCAGCGGTGGCAGTGCGATGCCGAAGGCTCGAACCAGAAGATAGAATTGCAATGAGAAAACTACGTATCTGGCGGCGCTCAGGAACAGTGCTTCAATCAAGCGAACACTGTCCAGGTCGGCTGCGAGTGCGGAGGATGGGAAAAACGAAACGTATTTGCCAAATTTCAGGGTAAGAGGTTTCAGCAATACAGGCTTGAAAGAAACGACGGATACAAATGTCGTTGCAATCAGGCCGACACCTACAACGCCCCACAGCGGTGCCGGTGCGGTCGTCTGGTCCAGAAGAAAAATGACAAGACCGGCACAGCCTGCAATACCCAGGACACATAGTTCCGGTTGTCTTGACAGTGCGAGAGCAAATGCTCCTTTCCACCGGTCATCCGGATTAAGTAAGTAGGATCGCCCGGCAAACTCGCCAACTCTGGCCGGTGTAACTGCTCCTAGCGTAAATCCTGCCATTACAGCATCAAGCAGCTGATTCCAGCTCGCCTCGATTTTAAGCTGCTGCGTGACTGACCGCCAGATAGCTGTCTCCAGTCCTACATTTACTGGCAACAGAGCGACTGCAACCAGGAGAAGTGAAACATCTGCGCTAACCGCTACCTCCCATATTTGCTCAAACTCGACGACCTTCAACAGGATGCCGAGAAGGATGACACCGAGAACGACCTTTAGAAGTGTGGAAACGTTTCGGTTCATAAAGATCTTGTACCCCGCCGACTCGAAATCAGTGTATATTGGACTAGTATTTCCGCGTCGCCAGCACGTCGCGGGCAAAGGACTCTAATATATCGGTGGGATGAAAGTACTTGTAGTAGGTAGTGGCGGTCGTGAGCACGCGATCGCGTGGAAACTAACGAATTGTAACAATGTGGATTCGGTGTTTGTTGCCCCTGGCAATCCGGGGACCAAATCTTGCGCCGAAAATGTGGCAATTGCCGCAGACGATATTCCGTCGCTCCTCGAATTTGCACGCAGGAAGGAAATCGACATAACAATTGTGGGACCCGAAAAACCGCTAGTCGATGGAATTGTAGACCGGTTCCGTGAAGCGAGCCTCGCCATAGTCGGACCGACCGCCAGTGCCGCCCGGCTCGAGGGGAGCAAGGCATTTGCAAAGGACTTCATGAAGAAATACGGGGTACCTACGGCCACGTACAAAACGTTCTCTCGCTCTCAGTATCAGGAAGCAACGGCTTTTCTCGATGCTCATGAAATTCCCGTTGTTATCAAGGCGAGCGGTCTCGCGGCGGGCAAGGGTGCCGTTGTATGCGCGACACGTCGGGAAGCAGAGGAAACGCTGAGGCAAATGCTGCATGACAGAGCATTCGGCTCGGCATCGGATGAAGTGGTAATCGAGGAGTTCATGGTTGGAGAGGAGGCAAGCGTTTTCGCGTTGTGCGACGGAGAGTCGTATGTGCTTTTTTCTCCAGCTCAGGATCACAAGCAAATCGGTGAAGGGGATACGGGTCCGAACACTGGAGGAATGGGAGCTTATGCCCCGGCATCTGTCGTAACGGAGCAGGTACTTGGTCGTGTGCGTAAGGAGATAATTGACCCGGTTCTCGAGGGAATGAGTAAGGAAGGCTGTCCGTTTACAGGTTTTCTGTTTGTCGGCTTGATGTTGACTGAAGTGGGACCCAAAGTCGTCGAGTTCAATTGCCGACTTGGCGATCCGGAAACGCAGGTTATCCTTCCGCTGCTGGAAACCAACTTTGCCGATTTACTTCGCAAGTCGGCTACCGAAAACCTCAACATGTCAAGCATTGATTTTCACGACGGAAACGCTGCATGTGTTGTGATGGCATCAGGTGGTTATCCAGGATCATATCGCAAGGGCGTCGAGATTACCGGCCTCGAAGAAGCGAATTCACGACCTGATACTATTGTGTTCCAAGCCGGAACGGCAAACGAAGATGGACGACTGGTCACAGCCGGTGGAAGGGTGCTAAATGTCGTGGGCACGGGGACATCGCTTTCGGATGCTCTAACGAAGGCGTATTCCGGCATCGAAACGATCAACTTCGAGCGAGCTGTCTATAGACGTGATATAGGCAAAAAGGGTTTGAAAAGACAAGCTGCCGGTATCGACCATTGACCTTTTTTCGATTCATGACAGCAATGCTTGTCGGAATGGTGATCCTCATGCCATCCGGGGCACAAGTACCCATACAAGACGATACGCTGACTTTGCAGATCGTTCTTCAAGGGTTCAACGATGCCGTCACTGTGGAAGTCGATCCTCTGAACAACGTTTATGTTCTGGATCGTTTGCAGGGGACAATCACAAAGTGGTCGCCCGGCGGCAAGGCTCAGGTCTTCGGTGGCAGAGGCAGTATCGGTGGTCAGTTCGAGTCACCCTCTGACCTCGATGCGACAACAGGATTTTTGTTTCTGATTGCCGATACGGGCAACGGGCGGATTCAACGTCTTGGATCAGATCTGGTGTTTCTTGAGTCACTTGCTCCCGATGAACGTGGATCCGTTTCGGGCAGGGGCGCCATCGATCACCAGTTTGAGGCCGGCAGAGGAAATCTGAGCGTAAGCTTTTCACCCATAGCTCTGTCGTCATCTCCCGATGGTCGCGTGTTCGCTGTGGATAGATCAGGCAGCGCTATATATGAGTGGACCTCGAACAGACAGCAGGTAAACAGATTGTCGTTGGGTGTGAATCAGCGTTTTCAGCCGACCGATCTCGACGTGTTCGGGAATAGTATGTTCATCACTGATGACAGCAGAAACCGCGTAATCGTAGCTGATTTGTTTGGAAATGAACTCATGTCATTCGGTGAAGAGGTACTGCACCACCCGCTTGCGCTTCAGGTCAACCAGCGTTTTATCGTAGTGCTGGATGGGGACAGGCTTGTTTTTTTCAATCGTCAGGGGAATCTAGTCCGAATCGCCAGCATTCCTTCGCGTGATGCACCGACCGATTTTTACATCAGAGGTTCGGCGATATACCTTACCGATCGCAACAACCTGTATGTCAGCAGGTAGCTCGTTCGGGCCTAGCGGTACTTCACTCCGTTGTGTTCGATCCATCCTCCGTTCATTCGGCCGTCCGGATCATGGTGTGTCCAATGGACAACACCGCCCTGATCGTTCCACTCGTATTCGCCACGGACGATCAATGCATCTCGAATCGCCAGCGGTACTCTTGGAGCGAGGTCAATATTATGACTTACCAGAACAGTGTGTCCCGATGCTAACCGAACAATAAAGCGCTGGTGTCGCGAACCAACATTGTCATCTTCAAGAATCCGGATAACCGAGGCCTCAAACTCTACAAACTGGTCGGAAAGGCCCCGCTCGTACAGGGATTCGACTGACGGGGTTTGTGAGACCAGGGGACCGGCATCAGACGGTGAGCTCTCAAAGCCTGAACGAATAAACAGAATGGCCAGTGCGGCTAGAACCAGCAGTGACGCTACTAATACGTTTCTTCCACCCATTTTTCCTGGCGAGTGTATCAGTTTGACCTAGTCGACGTTATCAATTTGCGCTTTCTGGAGCTTGCCGGAGTAATCGACATACACCGTCTTTGTCTCCGTGTAGAAGTCAAACACTTCCCAACCACCCTCACGGTGACCATTGCCGGTTTGCTTTACGCCTCCAAACGGCATGTGAGCCTCTGCCCCAATGGTCGGCCCATTGATATAGGTTATACCGGCTTCAATATCGTGCATTGCGCGGAAAGCCAGAGTGACATCTTGTGTGTAGATACTCGAGGATAGGCCGTATGGTACATCATTGGCGACTTCTACAGCTTCGTCGTAGGAACCGACTTTGATGACACTGAGAACCGGGCCAAAAATTTCCTCTCGTGCGATCCTCATATCCCGGTTTACGCCAGTAAAAATGGTTGGCTGGATGAACCATCCGTCATCAAGGTCGCCGCCTTCAGCACGCTTGCCGCCGATCAATACCTTTGCACCTTCCTTCTTGCCGATGTCGATGTAGCCGGTAATCTTGGTAACTGCTTTCTCGTTGATTACGGGACCGACGTCTACGTTGTCATCATTACCGTATCCAAGCCGAAGATCGTTCGCTGCTGCGACGAGCAGGTCCAGCATCTCGTCGTGGACAGCCTTATGGATGATAAGGCGACTCGTTGCGGTACATCGCTGGCCGGTGGTGCCAAAGGCGCCCCAGAGAATTCCGTCAAGGACGAGTTCGAGGTCTGCATCATCCATCACGATCATCGGATTCTTGCCACCCATTTCGAGGGACACGCGCTTATGCAGGGACCCGCAGGTTTCGGCGATCTTGCCGCCGGTCTCTGTAGATCCGGTGAAAGAGACAGCATCAATACCCGGATGTGAGACAAGTGCCTCTCCGACTGCTCCTGCTCCCTGGACCAGGTTGACGACTCCCTCCGGTACGCCGGCGTCGTGGAACGCTTTCACAAGCAGAGCACCGGAATGAGGGGCATCCTCACTCGGTTTGAAGACTGCGGTGTTGCCTGCTGCCAGAGCGGGAAACATCTTCCATGTCGGCACGGCCACCGGGAAATTCCATGCGGTAATGATTCCGCAAACACCGATAGGCCGCCGGATACTCATGTTGAATTTATTCGGCAGTTCGCTGGGAACGGTGTGGCCAAACAGGCGCCTGGTCTCGCTGCCCGCGTAGTATGCCGTGTCAATCGCCTCCTGAACGTCACCCTTCGTCTCAAAAAATGGCTTGCCCATTTCACGGGTCATCTCGAAGGCAAGTTCATCTTTGCGCTCGGTCAAGACATCTCCAATGTTTCTAAGAATATCACCTCGGGCTGGAGCGGGCATTTTGCTCCATGTTTTGAAGGCGTCTCGAGCGGCCTGAACGGCGTTATCTACATCCTCCGGTCCCGATGACGGGAAATCACCGACAACATCGGAATGCCGCGCAGGATTGATGTTTTTAAACGTGTCGCCGCTTGTTGCGTCGACCCACTGTCCGTTGATAAAATTCTTCTTGACGTCTGCCATGAATGGTTGTCTGATTTTGCCTTGGAAAAAGATAGTCCGCGGCGATGGGCCGGTAGGGACAGTCAAAAATAGAAACTCATCCAACTCACATCAGCAAATGATTCGCGAATTCTCTCACGCGAAATACGAAGGCCAAACGACGCAACCAGCGGCTTTCGTATCGTAAATCCACCGCCTGATTTGTAGATTGCAGCGTATTGTTTGCCGATATTGGCCCCTCAGGAATAGCGACAACCGCGAGCCCCCAATGATCACAGAAAGCACTTCAACATCCCTCGGTCACAGGTTGTCAGATCGGGTGAATGCTGTACCCCCGAGCGGTATACGTCGATTCTTCGACATAGCCGCGACAATGGACGACGTTATTACTCTCGGAATTGGAGAACCGGACTTCGTTTCGCCGCGTCCCGTCATCGATGCCGCGGTTGCCTCCCTCGAACGGGGATTGACCGGATACACGTCAAATGCCGGTATTCTAGAGCTCCGCGAGGCAATATCTGATGAGCTCGATCGGCTATATGCCGTGAAATACAATCCGGCTAACGAGATTCTTGTCACTGTCGGGGTCAGTGAGGCTCTGCAGATCACCATGATGGCGCTGCTTAATCCGGGTGACGAAATCCTGATTCCCGAACCTTGCTTCGTGTCTTATGGTCCATCTGCTGTGTTTGCGGGAGGGCGGGTCGTCTACGTACCGACCAGTGTCGACAACAATTTTCAGGTTACGGCAGCGGATATCGAGGCCAGGATTACCAGCCGAACCAAGGTCCTCTTCCTTGCTTACCCGAGTAACCCGACCGGAGCCGTCCTGAGACGCGATGTTCTGGAAGAGATTGCGGAGGTAGTGATCAAACACGACCTAATCGTTATTTCGGACGAAATTTATGATCGCCTGATTTATGGAGATGCATACAAAGCCGGTCATACCTGTCTACCATCTATCGAAGCACTGCGTGACAGAACTATCCTTTTGGGTGGATTTTCAAAGGACTATGCCATGACGGGATGGCGCATTGGCTATGTGTGCGCCCCGCCGGAAGTGTATCCCGCACTGTACAAATTGCACCAGTATATCATTATGAGCGCGCCGACGATGGGTCAATATGGTGCACTTGCAGCACTAAAGGAGTGCCAGGATGACGTCGAAACCATGAGGAACGCGTACGACAAACGACGCCGGACAATAGTTGATGGTCTGCGAAAAGCAGGGTGCCCTACGTTTGAACCGGAAGGTGCCTTCTATTGTTTTCCTGATATAGGCGTGTCGGGCATGACGTCAGAGACTTTCGCTCAGAAATTACTTGAGGAAGAAAAGATCGCTGTTGTCCCCGGGGATGCTTTTGGTCCCAGCGGTGCCGGATATGTTCGTTGTGCGTATGCAACGTCGCTCGAAAAGATCGAGATGGCCGTTGCTGGAATCACACGGTTTATCGAACGCCATCGAACAGCGTAGAGCTGCATGAAAATATTTACCCGCCTGCATGGAGCCGGCCTTGCCATACTCTTGATTGTCGTCATGGGAGCCTGTGGATCGTTTAAGGAATTGAACGATCCTGATAATCAGGATACACCTGCCACATTTGTTGCAGCCACACCTGCTTCTCCGACGATGCAGGCCTCACCTGAATCGCCACCGGCCGATCCCGACTCCACATTTGCGCTGGCACCGGACAGCAATCTTGTGATATATGGCGTCGAGGAATCTAAAAAGGTTACCCGGGTGAGTAGTTATGATATCCTTCACACGGAATTGGATCTACGATTTGATTTCGAAAAGCACCGGGTTTTTGGAGTTGCTACTCACAGAATACGGCTGAGCGATTCATCACCCTCCTCGATACTCTTCGATGGTCGGGACATGGATATCGATGGAGTTCAGATTGACTCCGGGAGCGGGGCAGGTAAGGCGCGATTCAAGTACAGTGACGGCGACATCGTCGTTGCAATCCCCCGGGATATCGAAACCTCTGAGTTTGAACTGTCGATTTCATATACCGCGCACCCCATGCGAAACGGGCAAAAAAAGGGATTATACTTTGTCGACGGATCAATGACCGACCCGTCTCGCCCGACACAGATCTGGACGCTTGGGCAGCCAGAAGACAATCAGTACTGGTACCCAACGTGGGATTATCCATCGGACCGCATGAGCTTCGACATCCGGCTTACCGTTCCGGAAGCCATGCAATCTTTCGCCAACGGCACGCTAGTCAGCCAGCAACCACAATCTGAGGGCCTTCGGACGGACCACTGGCAAATGAATGATGCTCACCTGGGATACCTGGCTGCGTTCGCAGTCGGAAATTTTAGTTCGGAGTCTGTTGAATTTGTCCGTGGAGACGGCTCTGTGGTACCCTTAATGTATTATGTGGAACCGGCGTATCGTCACCAGATCGATCTTATATATGGTGAGACCCCGGATATGCTGGAGTTTTTGGAAAGTAATCTGAACGTGTCATATCCATGGCAGAATTACAAGCAGATTGCCGTTCATGACTTTGCTGCCGGTGGCATGGAGAACACGACAGCGACAATTTTGTCGGACCGTGTGCAACACGACGATCGGGCTGCTTTGGATTACTCGCCAAGAGACCTGCTCATGCATGAGCTGGCACATCAATGGTTTGGCAATTATGTATCTGCAGCGGACTGGGGACATCTTGCTTTGAATGAGGGTCTCGCTTCCTACATGGAAGAAGCCTACCTGCTCGCTCGATTCGGTGAGGAAGCAAAACAGATACACGCACACGAAGAACGGTTGGAGTATTTCGAGGAGTCGAAAATATTCCAACGACCGATTGTCTGGTACGGATATGATGACCCGTATGAGGTGTATGACGATCACACATATGAAAAGGCATCGCAGGCTCTCGGACAGCTTCGGTACGAGATTGGCGATGATGCGTTCTTCAGGGGTCTGAATCAGTTTCTACGCGAGTATGGCGGGATGTCAGCGACCATTGGCAATCTGGAACGTTCGTTCACTTCGGCAACGGGACGAGAACTCGCCGGGTTCTTTTCGCAGTGGTTCTATACCGCTGGACATCCGGTGCTCGATGTAAGCGCCGGATATCGAAGTGACATCGGGATATATCAATTCAGCGTTTCCCAGAGACAAACAGATTGGGGTGTTCCTGTATTCTCCTTCCCGGTTGATGTCGAGGTGGTGTTTGAGAATCGCCCCGCATACAGGGAACGAGTTTACATTTCGAGTAGAGATACGACAATCGCGATTGGTGTCGCTGGTCGGGTGCTTTACGGTAGCTTCAACCGCTATGGAAATCTTTTCGCGGAGATCCTCGAGACCAAGCCGACCCGTGAATCGATAAGCCAGGCGGCGAACGATGACGATATGCTCGGTAGATTCAAGGCTCTCGAGGCACTTGAGGAGGCTACCCCCACCGATGCTATACGGGATGTTGCCATCGACAGGGTCTTGAACGACGGACACTATTTCGTGCGGGCCAGAGCCGCCGAACTTTTGGGCACCTACGCCCGGGATCGTAAAGCGATGAATGCATTGATTCGTGCTGCATCGCTGGATAAGTCATCGAAAGTGAGGAGGCAGTCGATAATATCGCTTTACAATTCGGACAATCCATCCGTTGAGGGGATCTTTGTGGACGCGCTGGCTGATTCGTCATACAGGGTTGTGGGCGCATCCGCAATCGGTCTATCTACTCGCTTTCCTCAACGAGCGACCACCCACCTCCAGCAAATCGCGTCAGTCCAATCCTGGGGCAATATTGTTGAACTGGCAGTGATTGAGGCATCTCAAATATTAGCGACGGCTGATGCAATTAACCTGCTTACCGGATATCTTGATGTTGCAATGCCGGAGAGAGTTCGCTCAGCTGCTGTTCGAGCGATGGGTGCGATTGCCGAAAGTAATCCTGAACTCAACGGTACAATTAAGAAAGTTCTGAAGAATCTGCGACAGGACGTGCATGTCTCCGTGCGCGTTGCCGCTAATGAAGCACTGGATAGAATCTGACAGTTGAAACTCGCTATCACAACACTACTTTCTGTAGGGCTGCACGTTGCCGTCGGTTGGCAGTGGAGTGTAGTGGGAGGTATTGTCGCGGGTTTCTGGGCAATTCGCCGGGGTTGGATAGCCGGCGGTGTGACTGTAGGGTTGGCCTGGTCGATTCTCCTCGCGTATAGTCTGTTTGATGCGTTCAATCCTGTGCTCAGGATGTTCGAAGTGGCCGGGCAACTGGTTGGCGGCTTGCCGGCAGTTTTTACGCCTGTAGCAATCGTCTTGTGCGGCTTTCTGCTCGGGTTGTTGGCCGGTTTCCTGGGTGAGGCATTGGCAGGACTGCGTGAGGAACCTGTAGTCGTCGAAATCGATTAAGGTTTTTCCAAAGAAACATCCTATCGAATGACCGACATTTCTGAACTGTTAGAGCGTGTTACTGCGCTCGGGAGGTATCTTTGACGTTGAAAAACGCAAAGAGCACGTCGCCTCGTTACAAGCACTGCGCCTCGATCCTGATTTCTGGAACGATGCGAACAAAGCTCAGGGTATAGAGCAGGAGCTGGCCGCGGAGCAAAACTGGATTGGTGAATTTGAATCGGTCCATAGCATCGCGGAGGATATCGAAACTCTGCAGTTGCTGGCCGACGAAGAGGGTGCCGACCTGTCGAAAGAGCTGGACGCTGAAGTCAAAAAGCTCGAGCGGTCTCTAGATTCATTAGAGCTCAAGAGTACGCTAAGTGGTCCTGATGACGGCCGCACCGCTATTATCACCATTCACCCGGGTGCAGGCGGTACGGAAAGCCAGGACTGGGCAGAAATGCTGCTGCGGATGTATACGCGATGGGGCGAGAGAAACGGTTACAAAGTGCACCTCCTTGAATATCAGGATGGTGACGTCGCCGGAATCAAAAGTGCCACACTGCAGATCAGCGGTAACCTGGCATTCGGTTATCTCAAAGGAGAAACGGGAGTTCACCGCCTCGTTCGCATTTCGCCCTTCGACTCAAGTGGCCGGCGACACACATCTTTTGCCAGCGTATTCGTCTATCCGGAAGTTGATGACACAATTCAGGTGGACATCAACCCGGATCAACTGGAAATGCAGACATTCAGATCCGGCGGAGCGGGAGGACAGAACGTCAACAAGGTTGAAACCGGAGTCCGCTATATTTGGACCGGAGAGTTGTCTGACGGTACTGAAGCTCGTGTGGTCGCAGAGTGTACCGAGGAGAGAAGCCAGCTGCAGAACCGTGAGCGTGCAATGACTATGCTGAAGAGTCGCATTTACCGGCTCGAGCAAGACATCAAGGACGCGGTCAAGAATGAATTGGAAGGGACCAAAAAGAAAATCGAGTGGGGCAGTCAGATCAGATCGTATGTGTTCCAGCCATATACCATGGTCAACGATCATCGTACCGAAACGAAGATCACTGACGTGAACTCGGTTATGGATGGAGATATTGACGTTTTTATCAAAGCCTCATTAATGTCAGTGTAGGTTTGCCATGGTTGAAAAATTCGATTTCCTTGTACTGGGTAGTGGTGTAGCGGGGCTATCGTACGCACTTGAAGTTGCCGAGCACGGCAGTGTAGCCATAGTCACGAAAAAGGAATCCGTCGAGTCGAACACGAATTACGCCCAGGGTGGCATTGCGGCCGTGATGGCTCCTGGTGACAGTTACGAAAAACACATCGAGGATACCCTGATTGCCGGTGGGGGACTATGCGACCGAGAAGTAGTTGAAATCGTAGTAACGGAGGGACCAGAGCGGATTCGTGATCTGATGGAAATCGGTGCCTCGTTTACCGCTCATGATGGCGAACTTCACCTCGGTAAAGAGGGTGGCCATTCTGAAAATAGAATCGTCCACGCTGCCGACACTACCGGCCGGGAGGTCGAACGAGCCCTTCTCGATGCAGTAAGGAATCACCCGAACATACATGTATTCGAGTACCACTTTGCTGTCGAGCTGTTGACAGAACACCATCTGGGTCAGCATGTGTCCAGACTTCGGTCGGATATACACTGCTACGGCGCATATGTCCTGGATGAACAGGCAGGAGTCGTGAAAACGTTTCTTTCCAAAGTGACGTTGTTGGCGACTGGTGGATCGGGCCGGGCCTACCTCCACACTACTAATCCGGACATTGCGACAGGCGATGGTGTTGCCATGGCGTATCGGGCCAAGGCACGTATCGAGAACATGGAATTTGTCCAGTTCCACCCGACGTCGCTCTTTCATCCGGATGGTGACTCGTTCCTGATCACTGAAGCGGTCAGGGGTGAGGGAGGCATTCTGACAAATCAGGCGGGACACCGGTTTATGCCGGACTACGATTCGTGGATGGAACTCGCTCCTCGAGATATCGTCGCCAGAGCGATTGATGACCAGCTCAAGACGAGTGGCGAAGAATATGTTTTCCTCGATATTTCGCACGCTCCGCGACACGAGATCTTGGAGCATTTCCCCAACATTTACGAGACGTGCCTTCGGTTTGGTATCGATATACTGCGGGACCCGATCCCGGTCGTCCCGGCAGCCCATTACCAGTGTGGCGGAGTTAAGACAGATAGCTTCGGAAGAACATCAATTAGCGGACTGTTTGCCTGTGGTGAGGTCGCGTGTACGGGCCTTCATGGAGCGAATCGACTTGCAAGTAACTCGATTCTGGAAGCGCTTGTCTTTTCACACCGGGCAATTTTACCGAGTATCGACTATGCGCAACGTCAGGACTGGGTCCATGGCTTGCCAGATTGGGACGAATCCGGTACGGAAGATCCGCGAGAATGGGTGCTGATATCACACAACAGGAACGAGCTGCAGCGTGTAATGTGGGATTACGTTGGAATAGTCCGTTCATCCCTTCGCCTCAAAAGGGCCTTGCGTCGCACCCGGCTGATTTATGACGAGACCGAAGACTATTATCGTCGATCGACCGTTTCGACAGGATTGTGTGAACTTCGAAATATGATCGCTGTAGCCTATCTGATAATCCAAAGCGCATTAATACGCAGGGAGAGCCGGGGATTGCACTACAGCATTGACTTTCCCGAGAGCAGTCCATCTGAGCTCCGGTCTACGGTTGTCTAGGCAGGGCTGGAAAGGAAACAAAGCTTCTTCTGGGATAGTATTAAGGCATCCAGCGTATTTTGTGATATACGACTATTCGCCGTATATTTCTTAGCGTGGAAGGGGGGCTGTGGCCACCCTTTTTTGTTGGTGTTGCTTTCGTGACGCCCGTCCTTTCATGGTACGGGCGTTTTTTGCAGTAGAGCTCTTTTTTGATAGCTGAAACAGACATACAAAACACTGGAGTTGAAGGCCGACTCAGAAGCATTGTTGATGAGTTGATCGCAACGGGCGATCTGTTCATCGTTGACATTGTACTGAGGGGTCACCCCGGTTCGCACTCGATCGACGTCTTTGCAGATAGCGAGTCAGGTGCATCGGTGGATCAACTCGCCAGGTTGAGCCGGGCCGTCAATAATGACGCCCGTATGGAGGAACTATTGCCAGGTGGTTTTCACCTGACGGTCTCTACTCCTGGACTTGATAGAGCTGTTTCCGACAGGCGACAGTTCGTGCGTCATGTCGGACGAAAGTTCAAAGTTCAGTGGAAGGATGCAGATAAATCCGTAACCACGAAAGGTATTTTGCAGTCGGTAGATCCAGATCATATATCGCTGGAGTCGGGGAGCCATGAAGTGGTTCAGATTCCGTTCGATAAGATTGTTAAGGCAAAGATTGATCTGCCGTGGTGATTTGATTCCGGAGAATTTGCTCCAAATAACTAGACAAGATTTATGCATAGCTCGGATTTAGTTTCTTCGTTTGCGGAAATAGCCCGCGAGAAAGGGATTGAACGCGATCTGCTCCAGCTGATCGTGGAAGATGTCTTTCGGGCTATGATCAGAAAGCGGTACGGTGCGGATGAAGCATTTGAAATCATCTTCAATCCGGACCACGGCGACATCCAGATTTTGCACATCCGTGAAGTTGTGCCAAACATGGATCTCGAGGATCCCGTGACTCAGATTGAGGCCAAAGATGCCGTTCTTATCGATGAGGATTTCGGAGTAGGGGACGAGGTTGCCTCAGAAGTCAACGTGACCAACTTTGGTCGTCGCGCAGTCATGACGGCTCGTCAGACCTTCAGCCAGCGCATTCGGGACATCGAGAAAGAAAACGTCTTCATTCGGTACTCTGACTTCATTGGTGAAGTTGTCGTCGGCGAAGTATATCAAACACGCCGGCGCGAGGTGCTCGTTATTCACGACAAGGTCGAACTTGTCCTGCCGCGGGAAGAGCAGATCTACAAGGACCGGTATCGAAAGGGAGACATGCTTCGTGCAGTCATCAAAGAAGTACGCAGGGATGCCGGCAACAATCCCCAGGTCATTATCAGCCGTGCAGCGCCGCTCTTCATGGAGAGACTCTTTGAGCTGGAAGTACCTGAAATTGACGAGGGCATTGTAGAAATCAAAAAAATAGTACGTGAGCCGGGCGACAGGGCAAAAGTCGCTGTAGTCAGTCACGATGAGCGCATTGATGCCGTCGGTGCCTGTGTCGGAATGAAGGGATCACGTATTCACGCCGTCGTTAGAGAACTGGGAAATGAAAATATAGATGTCCTTCAGTGGTCAGACGACTCACATGACCTGATCAAACGCGCGCTTGCACCGGCTAATCCTGTTTCAGTCATTACGAACGACGAGCTGGATCCCCCGCGAGCAAAAGTCGTCGTTGACTCGGAAGAAGTAAGCAAGGCTATTGGTCGCGGTGGAATTAATATCAGACTCGCTTCCGCATTGACAGGCTACGAGATCGATGTTTACCGAGAGATCTCTGACGAAGAAGAAGACATCGAAATTGGTGAGTTTGGAGACGAACTGCCGCAGGAGATTCTGCAGAAACTACGCGACATTGGTTGCGATAGTGCAAAAGCCGTGCTGGAGCTATCCGTAGAGGAACTTGCCCGGCGAACACTTATGGATATTGAAGTCGCCTCGCGAGTTATCGCGGTCATCAAGGCGGAGTTTGACGAAGACGAGGAGGAAGATGATCTGTTTGCAGCCACCGCTGCAGCCACAGCAGCCGCTTCAACCGATACCGTAGCTCCGGATGATGCGACCGAAACTACGACTGACGAGGAAGAAGTCGCTGATGTGGAGAGTGCAGCGCGTGCCGCCGATGCCGATGCCGATGATGAAAAAGCAGAGGATGACACGGCAACAGATACAGATGACGTAGTAGTGGACGAAGTTGCTGAGGAAGCAACTGAAGAGGAGTCAGGAGAAGAACAGGAAGAGCAGAAGGTAGAAGGCTAGAGAGCCGTCAACGCATATAAGGTACTAATGGCAACAACATCAAAGTTCAGAAAGAAACGACTCTTCAGTGTATCACGTGAGTTAAATGTCTCCGTCGATACATTAGTGGAGCATCTCGAGGAGGCAGGATTTGCTGATGCTCTGACGGGAACCGGTCTGAACGCCGCCATTACGTCAGAAGATGCTTACCTGGATCTCCTCGACGCCTACGCCGATGACAAAGCCGCGGCCGCCCGTGTACAGGAGCGACGCGCTGCTCGTATCAGCGAAGAGTCCGAAGAGGCAGAGGCCGAGGCGCCACAACCCGTTGACGAGCCTGTGGCGATTGAGCCAGAGCCGGAACCGGAGCCGGCCAAGGAAGAAGTAGTCGAGGAAGTTCCGCCGATCGAGGAAGTGGTTGAGGAACCGGAGCCGGAGATCGAGCCTGAGGTTGTCGAGGAACCGGCTGCGGTCGAGCCTGAACCGGAAGTTGCTGAGGTAGTCGAGGCAGACGAAACTCCGGAGACAACTCCCGATGAGGTCGTCGCGGCTAAACCAGCAGATGACGCCGTTGTCGAAAAGGAAAAAGAAGCAGAAGTCACAGATGTAAAGGCTGATGTGCCACCTGCTGCTCAAGCTGACGCCGGTACAGAGGTCGATGATGAAGTCGATGCCGATGATCCCGAGTCGATGATCAGTGCGGATCGATATCGCCTCGAGGGCACCAAGATACTCGGAAAGATTGATCTCAAAGACGTAAAAGAAACGGGCGAAGCCGGTAAGCGGAAACGCAAGCGGAAACGCAAGAAAACTACGCCTGCAAAAGATCCAGTCAAGGTAGGAAGAGACGGGTCGACCGACGCATCCAAAACCAAGAAGAAGAAATCCCGTCGTAAAGGACCGGCCGTTGATCAGGCAGAGGTCGAACAGACCCTGCAAGATACGTTAAGGGAGTTGGAGCAGGGTGCGAGTCGAGCGCGTCAGAAACGACGACGGCAGCGTCGCGAGCAGCACGCAGCTGATCGGCAGAAAGAGATGGATCACGCCGCTGAAATGGAGCAGATACTTCGTGTGACGGAGTATGTGTCTACCGGCGAGCTTGCAAACCTCATGGATGTGGCGGTGAACGAGATCATCAGTGTTCTTTTCGAAGCCGGCATGATGGTGTCCATCAACCAGCGGCTGGACGCAGACACAATTACGTTCGTAGCCGAGGACTTTGGCTGGGATGTCGATTTCATTACAGAGTTCGGCACCGATGACATTGAAATTGCTGAGGATGATCCGGAAAATCTTGTCCCGCGTGCTCCCGTAGTAACGGTCATGGGACACGTCGATCATGGGAAGACATCGCTGCTCGACTATATCCGATCGGAAAACGTGGTCGCAGGTGAGGCTGGTGGAATTACACAGCACATCGGTGCCTACCATGTTGAGTTGAAGAACGGACGAGCAATTACATTTCTTGACACGCCGGGTCACGAGGCGTTTACCGCCATGCGTGCCCGAGGAGCAAAAGTTACCGACGTTGTTATTCTCGTGGTCGCAGCTGATGACTCGGTCAAGCCGCAGACTATTGAGGCCATCAACCATGCGAAAGCTGCAGAGGTGTCCCTCGTAGTAGCTATCAACAAGATTGACAAGGCTGATGCTAATACTCAACGAGTCATGCAGGCGCTGTCCGAGCATAATGTTCTCGTCGAGCAGTACGGCGGAAAGGTTCAGTGTGCTTTCGTCTCTGCTCACACGGGCGAAGGAGTGGATGATCTCATGGAGAAAGTCGGTCTGGAGTCTGAACTGCTTGAATTGAAAGCAAACCCTGATCGTAACGCGGTTGGTACGGTTATCGAAAGTCGTCTGGATAAAGGTCGCGGCGTTGTTTCGACCGTCCTGGTTCAGAACGGATCGCTCCGCGTGGGAGATAAATTCGTCGCTGGTGTCTACAGTGGTAGCGTCCGTGCGATGTTCGATGAGCGCGAGCGCCGCATAGACGAGGTCGGCCCATCGAAACCTGCTCTGGTTCTCGGTTTTGACGGTTCTCCGGAAGTCGGCGACCAGTTTATCGGAATGGATGATGAGCGGGAAGCTCGAGACATAGCGCAGAAACGACAGCAAATATTCCGCGAGCAGGCTATGCGTCAGCGGAAACACATTACTCTCGACGAAATCGGTCGTCGACTGGCGCTTGGAGATTTCCGCGAGTTGAACCTGATCGTCAAGGCAGATGTAGGCGGCTCCGTCGAAGCGTTGTCCGACTCGCTGCTCAAGTTGTCAACCGAGGAAGTTGCAGTAAATATTATTCATACCGGTGTTGGTGCCATTACAGAAAGCGACGTAATGCTTGCGTCGGCATCTGATGCGGTAATAATTGGCTTCCAGGTCCGTCCGATGCCAACGGCCCGGGCGATTGCCGAGCGCGAGGAGATCGACGTCAGAACGTACTCGATTATCTACGACGCTATCTCGGATGTTCGGGATGCACTGGAAGGTCTGTTGTCGCCTGAGAAGAGCGAGAAGACACTCGGCACAGCCGAAGTACGTGAAACCTTCAAGGTTCCGAAAATCGGTACAGTTGCCGGTTGTTACGTTATCGACGGCACGATCAAACGAAACGATAAAATCAGGTTGATCCGTGACGGTGTCGTGATCTACGAAAGTAGCCTCTCCTCACTGAGACGATTCAAGGATGACGTACGTGAGGTCCAGAGTGGATACGAGTGTGGGATGGGACTCGAGAACTACGACGACATCAAGGTCGGCGACCAGTTCGAGGCATACGAGATTGTCGAAACGAAGCGTACTCTCGAGGTTTAGGGGAGAAAGATGAGCATTCGAACGGAGCGTGTCGGCCGCCTTATTCAGAAAGAGGTGGCCGGGGCCATCGGAAACAACTTTGCTAACCAGATTCCCGGCTTTGTGACCGTAACCGGCTGCCGTGTGACCAGGGACTTGTCGATAGCATATGTGTATGTAAGTATCATGCCGACGGGTAACAGCTCGCCGGATGCCGCCTTCCAGCAGATTCTTGACCTGTCCTCACAAATCCGGAAGGTTGTCGGATCAGCTATTCGACATCAGCTGAAAAAAGTGCCGGAGCTCAAGTTCTTCAAGGACGACTCACTTAATGAAGCAGCCAAGCTGGAAGCTATATTCGAGACGATTCGTGATGATTCTCAAAACGACGACGAAGTCGGTCCAGAAGATAGCTAGTCCCGGAGTGCTTCAGTGAAGCTCGATTCAATTCCAATATTCGATCTATCTCAAGACAACGCGGACAATCAGGTGCTCCTGATTGACAAACCTGTCGGTATAACCTCGTTCGATGTGATCCGGTCGCTTCGCCGGTATACCGGTATCCGCAAGTTCGGTCACGCTGGTACCCTGGACCCGATAGCATCAGGTCTTCTGATTTGCATGTCAGGATCGGCAACAAAACTTTCGCGTCATTTCATGGATATGCCGAAAGTCTATTCTGGCACATTGGTACTCGGTGCCGAGACGCCATCCTTTGATACCGAAACAGAGATAATACGATCGGTATCTACCGACAATATTCTGGACGATGATGTCAGCGCAGCAACAAAGGCGTTAACGGGTACGATAATTCAGGTCACGCCCATTTATGCCGCAGTCAAGGTTGGCGGGAAACCGCTATATTCGTATGCCCGACAGGGCAAAGACGTCAGCAGGCCACCGCGCGTTGTTACGGTGGATGAGTTCAATACAGGTCCCAGGGAAGGGGATATCGTTCCATTTAGAATCGTCTGTTCGACCGGCACATATGTACGGACTCTGGTTCATGATCTCGGACAGTCACTTGGTGTTGGAGCACACATGGCATCATTGAGAAGAGAGGCGATCGGCAGTTACTCGGTTGAAGATGCAATTCAACTTTCTGATTTGCAGCCTGAAGGAGAGTAGCGTGGAAATACTGCGTCAAATATCAGACGTTCAGAAAGTCTACGGTGCCGCCGTTACTGTCGGCACAATGGATGGTGTTCACATTGGTCATCAGGCTATTGTAGCGAGGTTGATTGATGTCGCAAGAGAGAGCAAAATCCCTTCCGTTGTGATTACGTTTCACCCGCACCCGCGTGAGATCGTGCAGGGCGTTCCGGTACCACTACTGACGACTGTCGAGGAAAGGGCTGAGATACTCGCCAATGAAGGTGTCGATAATCTATTTGTCCTTAATTTCGACAAATCAATTGCTGAGATGACTCCGGAATCATTCGTCCGACAACTCCTTGTTCAAAAATTCGGTGTTAAGCACATTGTTGCCGGTTACGACCATGGGTTCGGACGGGATCGTGAGGGTGATGCCGATTTACTCAGGCGACTTGGCGAGTTGTATGATTTTGCAGTCACAGAAGTTGACGAAATGAAGAGCGGATCCGTCTCGGTGTCATCTTCCGCAGCCCGGCGGCATCTGGAATCAGGAGATGTTCAGAGCGCTGCCGAGATGTTGGGCAGACCGTACCGGATTAGCGGGCTCGTGGTCGAAGGTGACAAACGTGGGAGAACAATCGGTTTCCCCACTGCCAACTTGAGGGTGCCTCCCGAGAAGTTACTCCCGATGAACGGAGTCTATCGCGTAGATGTCGACGTTGGAGCGGAATCGTTTGTCGGCATGCTGAATATCGGGGTTCGACCAACCTTTGACTCGACGGTGAAGACCGTCGAGGTACACCTTCTCGATTTTACGCGAGACATCTACGGTGCGGTGCTTCAGGTAGATTTCTTGCAAAGACTACGCCCGGAGAAGAAATTCGAGGATATCGATGCCTTGAAACGGCAACTTTCCCTCGACAGGGATCGTTGTAGGGGCGCAAGTAGGTCTGCTACGCTATAGATTCAACGTATGGATAGAAGCAATTGCAGGCAACGCTAGAAGAGTTAAAACAGGAACAGTGCTGTAAAAGGCCACCGGAAATCCGGGTTCTTCTTTAGCATGGCATAATCTAAAGAGGATCAAATGATCACAAAAGAAGAAAAGCAGCAATTAATTGCTGAACACGGAAAGGGCGCTAACGATACTGGAGTCGCCGAAGTCCAGGTAGCGATCTTTTCGAAGCGAATCACCGAGCTCACAGAGCATCTCAAAAAACACCCCAAAGATCACTCCACACGTCGTGGGTTGCTCAAACTGGTAGGTAAGAGACGACGACTGCTCAACTATCTCATGGACCGCGACATCATGAGATACCGGGCAATTATCGAAAAGCTTGGAATTAGGAAGTAAGGATTGAGTTCGGGCGGCACCTGCATGGTGCCGCTTGTGTTTATCCACACCGTGTGGCCGAACGTCGTTCGCGATGATTGAAAAAATAATATTTATTGATTGAAGAAGAGAATTGTTGAAATGGTAAAAGAAACCAGAAAGACTATAGAATTTGCAGCGGGAAAAGAGATCTCGCTCGAAACAGGCCGCTTGGCCAAACAGGCCGGAGGGGCAGTAGTTGCCCGTCTCGGTGACACCATGGTCCTGGCATCTGCCGTCGCATACGGAGAGGCCAAGGAGGGGCAGTCGTTTTTCCCACTGACTGTCGACTACAGGGAGAAGTTTTCATCTGCAGGAAAGATTCCGGGCGGGTTCATCAAGCGCGAAGGCCGCCCGTCTGACAAGGAGGTTCTGACAAGCCGTCTTATTGACCGCGCTGTTCGACCGCTCTTTCCGGACGGATACTTAAGTGAAGTACAGATTATTTGTTACGTCCTTTCCGCTGACGATGAGAATGACGCAGATGTCGTTGCTTCGGTTGCTGCCTCTGCAGCACTGATGATTACCGGCGCACCGTTTCAGGGACCGATAGCTGAAGTTCGCATCGGCCGGGTCGACGGAGAGTTCATTGTCAATCCGACGATTACCGAGCTCGAAGAAAGCGACTTCAACCTTATTGTTGCCGGCAAGCTGGATGCCATCGTGATGGTTGAAGGCGAAATGCACGAGGTTTCGGAAGATGAAATGCTCGAGGCACTCGATATTGCACATGCCGCTATCAAGAAGCTTTGTGCCGGACAGGTTGAGTTTATTGAAGAAGCAGGCGGACCGAAGGATTTCTCCTTCGACACAGTAGTCGTGGATCCTGCACTCGTGCAGAAAGTCAGTGACATTGCATCGGATAAACTGGCCAGCCACATTCGTCAACCCTATGCCAAGGAATCGTTCTACGGTGGGATTGATGATATCAAGACCATGGTTCTGGACGCGCTTCTGGGCGCGAACGATCCGGACAATGGATCAGAGCGCGAAGCTGCGACTCCTGAAGGATGGACAGCCGGCCAGATCAAAAAGGCTGTAGGCGTGGTCGAGAAAGACATCATGCGCGAAATGATTCTCAGTGATCATCGTCGCATTGACGGCCGTTCGCTGGATGAGGTGCGTCACATCTGGTGCGAAGCCGGCTACCTTCCACGAGTTCACGGATCGAGCATCTTTACGCGTGGAGAAACGCAGGTACTGGCATCGATCACGCTTGGAACGAAGAAAGATGTTCAGCCGGTAGATCAGGTTTTTGATACAACTGATCGGCGGTTCTATTTGCACTACAACTTCCCTCCGTTTTGTACCGGAGAAGCCAAGTTTCTTCGCGGCACGAGCCGCAGGGAAATCGGTCACGGGTACCTCGCCGAACGAGCACTCGCGCGCCAGCTTCCTGACCAGGAGTCATTCCCGTACACCGTCCGCATCAATGCAGATGTTCTCGAGTCAAACGGTTCATCCTCGATGGCCAGTGTCTGCTCAGGAACGCTAGCGATGATGGATGCCGGAATTCCAATCAGGAAACCGGTAGCGGGTATTGCGATGGGACTGATCTCTGACGGCAAGCGAACGGCTGTACTCAGCGATATCCTTGGTACAGAAGATCATCTCGGCGACATGGACTTCAAAGTCACTGGTACAGCAGATGGTATTACTGCTTGCCAGATGGACATCAAGATTGAAGGGTTGTCGCGGGACGTTCTTTCGACTGCACTGGCACAGGCGAAGCAGGGAAGGGATCATATCCTGGACAAGATGCTTGAGACTCTGTCAGAGCCGCGCGAAGATCTTTCGCCATACGCACCGCGACTTACGCAGATCGAAATCGACACGGAGTTTATCGGAGCTGTTATCGGACCGGGTGGTAAAGTCATCCAGGGAATTCAGCGCGATACCGAAACCTCGATTGAAATCGAAGAGCGTGACGGCAAAGGTTATGTCACCATCGGTGCCATGAACGGCCAGGATGCGGAGCGCGCACTTGCCATAATCAAGGGAATCGTTACCGTGCCTCAGGCAGGAGAGGATTTCGAAGGCAAGGTGCTGAACATCCAACCGTTCGGAGCTATTGTTGAAATACTTCCGGGCAAGGAAGGGCTTCTTCATATTTCCGAGTTGGATTACGGTTATGTCGACAATGTAGAAGACTACCTTGCCGTCGGCGATTCGGTAAAAGTTCAGCTCCTTGAAGTCAGAGACGACGGCAAATTGCGCTTGTCGCGCAAGCCATTCCTCGAGAAGCCAGAGGGCTACGTTGAGAAAGAACGTAAACCCCGCAGTAGCAATGGACGAGGCGGTCGCGACAGCAGAGGCGGTGGAGGCCGAGGTCGCGACAGTAGAGGCGGCGGAGGTCGCGGGCGAGATAACCGCGGCGGTGGAGGTCGCGGAAGAGATCGCGACCGCAACAGAGACTAGAACCCACAAAGCAAGCTGTCCCACCATCATGGTGGGACAGCTTACGCTTATCAATATTCTTCAGATATGAGATCTGCTGGTGCAGGCAGAACTCCCGGTAGTTCTACCACCACCGATAATTTCCGTAAAACGACACTGCCGAACGGCGTGCGTGTGGTATCCGAGTCGATTCCTACGGTTCGCTCGATATCAGTAGGCGCCTGGGTTTTCACGGGAAGTAGGGACGAGCGCAGGTCTAAAGAGGGCCTCAGCCATTTTATTGAACACATGGTGTTCAAAGGCACTCGAAGCAGACGAATGCACCAGATTGCCTCCCGCATGGAAGCGGTTGGAGGCTACCTGAACGCGTTTACTGGCAAAGAATACACGTGCTTCTACGCACGGGCACTGGATAATCATCTGAGTCGTGCCGTTGAGACTGTTACCGACCTTATCCTGGCTCCTACCTTCCCCGAGAAAGAGCTACAAAAAGAAAAGGAAGTCGTTCTCGAGGAGATCAAGATGTACGAGGACACTCCGGAGGAAAACATCTTCGACCACTTCGAAGATGCCATTTATTCCGGGCACTCCCTCGCGCATCCCGTGCTCGGTACACGCTCCAGTGTTATGGGATTCACGCGGGACGATCTGCTTGACTACCTGGAGCGAAAATATCTCCCGTCACGGATGGTCATTGCGGCGGCCGGAAATCTCGATCACGACAGGCTCGTCCAGTATGTAGCTGCTGCTTTCGACAAAAGCGACAGGGAAAACCGCCGATTTCAACGACGGAAAGTCAACGGCTACAGATCAAGGCATGTGGAGTCGACCAGTCCGGTTCAGCAAGCCCATCTCCTGGTCGGTACCCGTGGGTGCAGCACGTACGCGGATGATCGCCTTGCCTTGATCGTACTCAACATCCTGCTCGGTGGAGGAATGTCTAGCCGTCTGAATCAAAACATCAGAGAGAAATACGGATACTGCTACAGTATCTATTCATTTCTTAATTTCCACAGTGATTCGGGTGATTTTGGCATATATACGGCGACCGAACCCGGTAAAATTGATAGAACGCACGACTTGATAATTCGGGAAGTTGACAAAATGCGTTCAAAGAAAGTCGGTCCCCGGGCTCTCAGTCAGGCCAGGAGTCAGGTAAAAGGCTCGATAATGCTTGGACTCGAGAGTATGAGCAGCAGAATGATGCGAATTGGTAAGCAGGAGCTGTATCATGCCACGTACGTCACCATGGATCGTCTTGTTGAAATGGTCGACGATGTTTCCGCCGATGATGTCCTCGCGGCAGCGATAGCGTATCTTTCTCCTGAAGATTTTTCTTCAGTTACCATAAGACCTGAAAGCAGAAACTAGTATGAAAGTTCTCGTCACCGGTGGAGCCGGATTTATTGGATCTCATATTGTAGATGCTCTTCTTGATCGAAATCACGAGGTGCATATTCTTGATGACCTTTCGTCTGGCTTCAGAGATCGCGTAAATCCCGACGCTGCGTTTCACGAACTCGATATCCGCTCGTCAGAGGCAGCCGATCTTGTTAGGGCCGAGGGTTGTGAAGTGATGATTCACCATGCTGCCCAAATGGATGTTCGCCGTTCTGTTGCCGATCCGTCTTTTGATGCGGATGTCAACGTACGAGGGTTTCTGAATATCGTTGAGGCAGGACGGACGTCGGGATTAAGAAAGGTAGTGTTCGCTTCGACTGGCGGGGCGATCTATGGTGAACCCGACTTCGTACCTCAGGATGAAACTCATGCACTTAATCCTATATCACCATACGGTATCACGAAACTGACTACCGAAAAGTACCTGTATTTCTATCTCGTGCAGTACGGCTTACAGCATGTTGCGCTGCGCTATGCAAACATCTACGGTCCCCGACAAAACCCACACGGAGACGCAGGCGTGGTGGCCATATTTTGCCAGCGCCTGCTTAAGGGTGACCCGGTCACAATCTTTGGTGACGGAAGTCAGACACGAGATTATGTCTATGTTGGCGACGTCGTTGAAGCGAACCTCCGCGCGATAGAGCATTCAAACAGCGGAGTTATTAATATCGGCACAGGTGTTGAGACGTCTGTTAACGAGCTTTATTCGATACTGGCCGACCATCTCGGCGTTTCTACTCCGGCGAATTTCGAACCGGCCAGACCTGGTGAGCAAAAACGTAGTGTACTGGATAACACGCTGGCAGCCACCTCGCTGAACTGGAGGCCCGCTGTAAGCATCGAGGAAGGACTGCGAAAAACAGCTGACTGGTTCAAAAATCAAATGGTCCTCTCGTAATGTTTCAGGTTCGTGTAGATCAATTTGAAGGTCCCCTGGACCTGCTGCTCTTTTTTATTCAGCGGGACGAACTGGATATTTACGACATCCCTATTGCATCAATAGCGGACGAGTTCCTCGAGTACGTTCGAGTACTCGAGCAGATTGATCTGGATGGAGTCGGCGACTTCCTTTACATGGCAGCCATTCTAATCAATATCAAGGCCCGCGTTCTCTTACCATCGCAAGAAGTTGACGAAGAGGGTGATCCCATTGATCCGAGGACAGAACTTGTCACAAGGCTGTTAGAGTACGTCAGATACAAGGAGGCTGCAGAACAGTTAACTACGCAGCTGGAAGCTCGAGCGCAGATCTTCACTCGAGGCGATGCATCATCGCCAGCGATTAATGCTGCGACCGGTTTGGAAGCTGTAAGGCAAGGATCTGTCTTTGACCTTATATCGGCACTGAAAAGAGTACTCAGTACCGCAACCGATGAACCGGAACACCAGATCGAAGGCGAGTCGTATTCGATCGAGGAACAGCAGACATTTATTGTTTCAGAACTGAAGATTCACCGCCGTCAGTCATTTGTTCAATTGGTAAAACGGCGATCTAAGGCGTTTATTATTACTACATTTCTCGCAGTACTGGAGCTCGCCCGCAACGGAGTACTCGAGATAGCAATTATGGGCGAAGCCGAGGATTTTGAACTCATTGCGTCACAACCCATCGAAGAACCCGCAGATACAGTCATAGTCGGCGAGACCGAAAAGCAATAATGGAAGTACAGGATTCACAAAACTCAACTGACGTAGAAGAAAGGACAGCCATAATTGAGGCCATGATCTTCTCGGCGAATGAACCGGTGGAAGCGAAGAAGATCGTTCAAGTCTACAACGACGTCGTCGGTGACGACTCGATGAACGTGAATGACGTCTACAGTATTGTAGCAGCAATCAACGATCGATACGCTGAAACAGGGCGTCCATTTCAGATATTTGAGTGGGGCGGTGGGTTTCGCCTGGCGACAAGGCCCGAGTACGCTCCGCACATCAAGGCGCTGCACCAGATTGGATCAAGCCGACGATTGTCACGGTCTTTAACCGAGACACTGGCGATCATCGCCTACAAACAGCCCGTTACGAAACCCGAGATTGATTTTGTGCGCGGAGTCGATAGCGACTATGCTCTTCGACGTCTGATGGAGTTGGATCTTGTTGATGTGATGGGACGCAGTGAATCCGTTGGAAAACCACTGCTGTATGGTACCACAGTAGATTTCCTGGAGAAGTTTGGCCTCGCCGGTATCGAAGATCTGCCGAGCATTCGTGAGATCGAGGACCTGATCGACGACCCCGCATTCAACAAGGAGAGAGCCGAACTCTTCATGAGCAAAGGGCTGTCGCTGATTATGGATGAAGCGAGCGCATCCGACCCGGAAAGTGAGGAGATCGTTGACACCCAGACCAGCCCGGGATCCACGCTTGCAGAAACGAAATCGGATTCAACTGATGTTGTTCAAGAATCCCGAACAAGTGGGGAGGACGCTGACAGTAATGGCAAGGTCGGGTAACAATTTCAAGCGCTTCAAGGATGAGCAAAAAAAGGCGGCAGCGGAAAAGGGGTCGGATGTCGAAGAAATGCGACTCAATCGCTTCATTGCACGCTCCGGATATTGTTCACGCCGTCAGGCTGATACTCTGATTTTTGACGGACATGTCAAGGTGAACGGGAAAGTCGAGGTGAGCCCGGGAACGCGTGTCGGCGCAAAGGATGCAGTTGAGGTCAATGGTACTGTCCTCAGACGTGCAGACCATGTCTACATCCTGATGAACAAGGGCCGCGATACCATTACGTCAACGCGGGATGAGAAGGGTAGAAAAACGGTCATGGACTATCTACCCGGTTCGCTAACCGAGTCCGAGGGTCTTTTTCCCGTTGGGCGCCTTGATCGTAATACTGAGGGGTGTCTGCTGATTACGAATGATGGTGACCTCGCGCATCGGTTGATGCATCCATCTTACGAGATTTCCAAGATCTATCGCGTCGAAACCGTGGACGAGGTTACTGAAGTCCAGTTGGAAGCGCTCAAGACTGGTATTCAGCTCGAAGACGGTCCGGCCAGAGCAGACCAGGTAAGTTCAGTTTCTCCCGATGGCCGGATAACGGCGATCGGAATACATGAAGGCCGCAACCGTCAGGTCAGGCGCATGTTTGAAGGCATGGGACACGAGATCAAGTCGCTCGAACGTGTTCAGTACGCCGGGCTTACGACCAGAGGTCTTCGTCGAGGGAAGTGGAGAACCCTGGAAAATAAGGAAATCAAGAGGCTGAAAAGGCTCGTCGGTCTCAAAGACGTGACGCAACGTTAACCCCGAGAACACTCCAGCTTTTCCAGGCGTATACGTAAATTCTAAGCTCCTCCCAACCGCTCGATTTTATGAACCCGGACAAGATCTTATACGAAGGACTCACATACGATGATGTCCTGCTGGTGCCTGGCCGTTCATCGGTAATGCCGCGCAATGTTCAGACAGTCACGCAACTGACGCGCAATATCCAGTTGAATATCCCGATTGTTTCGGCGGCGATGGACACAGTCACAGAGTCGGATATGGCTATTGCCCTTGCGAGGGAGGGTGGGGTCGGCGTACTCCACAAGAACATGGCGATTGAAAATCAGGCCGCCGAGGTAAAACGCGTCAAGCGTTCGGAAAGTGGAATGATCATGGATCCGATAACACTGACGCCAGACTCTCATGTTGGCGAGGCCCGGCACATGATGGCCCGGTATTCCATAGGAGGCATCCCGGTTACTGATCCGGATGGCCGGCTCGTTGGAATTGTTACCAACAGAGACTTGCGCTTCGAGCACGAAAACAACAAACTCCTGTCAGAAATAATGACGAAGGAAGGCCTTGTTGTTGCACCGATCGGGACGACGCTTGAGCAGGCCGAAGACTTGTTGCAGAGGCACAAGATAGAGAAGCTGCCAGTCGTTGATCAGGAAGGCCTCTTGAAGGGGTTGATTACGTTCAAGGATATCGAAAAGAAGAAACAGTTTCCATTTGCCTGTAAGGACGAGCACGGAAGGCTCAGGGTTGGCGCGGCCGTAGGCGTAACGGCTGACGTACTGGAGCGCGTCGCGATGCTGGTCGAAGTCGGCGTTGATTTTGTCACCATCGATACGGCACACGGCCATTCGGAGCGTGTTATCGAGACAGTCTACGAGGTCAAGACAAATTTCCCGGACGTAGACGTGATTGCCGGCAACGTTGCCACAGCTACGGCAACAGAGGATTTGATTCTTGCTGGAGCAGACGGTGTCAAGGTTGGAATCGGCCCGGGTTCGATCTGTACGACTCGAATTGTCGCCGGTGTCGGGGTGCCGCAGTTGTCTGCAATAATGAAATGTGCAGCAGCAGCCAAATCAAAGGGTGTACCGATCATAGCCGATGGCGGGATCAAGCAGACCGGTGATATACCGAAAGCGATCGCAGCCGGTGCGAATAGCGTAATGATAGGCGGTCTGTTTGCCCGCGTTGAGGAAAGCCCCGGAGAGACTATTCTACTTGAAGGTCGAAAGTATAAATCATATCGGGGAATGGGTTCGTTGTCTGCCATGAAGGCAGGATCAAAAGACCGGTATTTCCAGGACGCTGAGGACGACATTAAGAAGCTCGTTCCCGAAGGAATAGAAGGGCGTGTCCCGTACTCAGGAACGCTCAGTGAAGTAGTATTCCAGATGATGGGCGGTTTACGGGCAGCAATGGGATACACTGGTTGTGCGGACCTCCACACCATGTACGAACGCGCGCAGTTCGTCCGCATAACTTCATCAGGAGTTACTGAAAGCCATCCGCACAACGTCTCCATAACGAAAGAGTCGCCCAACTATAGCACGAAGTCGCTGTAGTCAGACCGACCGGAACGGGCTTAGATGCAATTGCCGGCGCTTGAAATCGTCAGAAAGTCGCTGGTATCAATCGGGTATGATGCCGCCGTTGTGTCGCATCTCCCGCACATCCGCCGCATCACAGGGTTCACGGGATCAAATGCACTCCTGTTCGTATCGCGGCGTGATGCACTGTTGCTCACCGACGGCCGGTATTCCGATCAGGTCGCACGGGAGACCCAAAATGTTGAGTATAGTATCGAGTCGGGATCGCTTGTCGAGTCAATACTTGAAAAATCGGTGGTACAAGGCAACTCTACGGTAGCCGTTCAAGGTGAATATCTGGTAGCACAAGATTTCGCGCGGATTGAATCTTTTCTCCATTCTCACGGGGCGAACGCTGTGCTTACAAAGGATTGGCTACAGGCAGTATTCGCCGCGAAGTCCGATGGCGAAATAGAATCCATCAGGCAGGCCCAGGCCATTACGGATCGCGTTCTGGAACAGATTCCCGGACTGATCCGGAAGGGTATTACCGAGAAGGAACTTGCAGCCGAAATCGTCCACCTGCATATGATCGCCGGCGCGGACCGGATGTCGTTCGACCCGATTGTGGCGTTCGGAGAAAACTCTGCATTGCCTCACGCCCGACCTACCTTAAGAACGCTTCGTCACAATGAGCCTGTACTGATAGACATGGGCTGCTTTAACGACGGGTATGCCAGCGATATGACGAGAATGATCTATTACGGACGCCCGGATCCCAAATTTCTACAAATACATGGTATCGTTCTCGAATCTAAACGCCGTGCAATCGATTCTGTCCGCGCAGGCCTCTCGTGCCGGGGACTAGACGAGATGGCTCGTAGCCATATTCGTAGCAGCGGCTACGAAGACAAATTTGTTCATAGCCTTGGACATGGTGTTGGTCTTGAAGTTCACGAATACCCGTCGGTATCAACGAGGAGCGCCGCACACCTCGAGAAAGGCATGGTCATCACGATCGAGCCGGGGATATACCTCACGGGAGAGTTTGGCGTTCGGGTTGAAGATATCGTCGCCGTTGGGTTGGATGGATGCGATGTGCTAACAAGCTCTCCGTCAGAGTTGCTGGTAGTTGAATGACCGGGTCAGCGAACGATCAAAAGCGCGTACTTGTGCTGTCCTATTACTTTCCGCCTCTCGGCATGAGCGGGGTCCAGCGAATTACCAAGTTCGTAAAGTACCTTCCGGACTTCGGATGGCAACCGAGTGTGATCTCATCACGGCCGTATTCCTACTTTGCATTCGACGGAAGCCTGACAAATGACATCCCCGATGATATCAGTGTAACAAGAACGCGAAGTCTGGATCCGACCCGATGGCGACTCAAGCCTGGAACAGTCACTATTCCTTCGTCCGGAAGGCATGGTACCTTGCGCTCAATCTCGAATCGTTTTTTCGTCCCGGACAACAAGATTCTGTGGGTACCGTTTGCTCGCAACGCTGCAATACGGGCAATGCGTGCAGAAAGATTTGATATGATATTTTCGACGGCACCTCCGTATTCGTCGCACATGCTTGCCGTTGAACTCGGAGATCGTTTCAAGGTACCCGTAGTTACCGACTTCAGAGACAACTGGGTTGGGAATCCCCGGACTGTATTTGCTTCGGACAGGCAACGGCTAAAGCATGAGAGACTGGAACGGAAAGTGCTGGAAATGTCCAACCATGTTGTAACAATCAACAGTCATATCAGAGAGGATCTTGTTGCCAGATCCTCTTTACCCGACCGCCGCTTCTCAGTTATTGAACAAGGCTACGATGCTCAGGATTTCAAGGGCCTCGCCCATGAGAAGAAGACTGAGGATGTTACTTTTCTGTACTCAGGCGTTTTCTATGATGCTCAGAAACCGGATGCATTCTTGCATGGCCTCGCAAGGGCGAGAAATGCGGATACCAGCGTGTCCAAACACACAAGAGCGGTATTCGTTGGCCTCGTACCGGAGAATTTTTCCGTTTTGGTCGAAGAATTGAAGCTGGGAGACGTAGTCAGACATACGGGATATATGGATCACGACCAGGCTCTAGCCATGTTGATGCAGTCAGACATTCCATGGCTAACCGTCGGCCATCAGCGTGGTGAAGAACAGATATCTACCGGCAAACTTGCGGAATACGTAGGCACGCGTAAACCGATTCTCGGCCTTGTTCCGGATGGCGCAGCGAGTCGGCTCTTGCATGAATATGGTGATTCGGTTGTAGTCGATCCTGACGATATTGAGGCCATTGCAGGAGCAATTGTCTCGCTGACGAATCGTTGCCGTGCGAACGGTGGTGGCAAACCAAATGAACAGCTCATCCAGCGACTCGAAAGGAAGCGCCTGACAGGAGAGCTGGCGCAGGTCTTTAACAATGCCTGGATACAACGAAGTGAGTAGGCAACTCTACATAGCTTTGTGCCTGGCGATTGGCTTCTCAGTGATATATGCAACTGAGGTACGTTCTCAGGTTGAGATCGTGATCCAGAGCCAGCCTGGAAGCGCCGTTGATACGTTCGATCCGCTCGTGGCCGGCAAGACTGCCGGCGAGGATTCGACGCTCAGTAGTGCAGCTTCGCTTCGACGACTTACCAATATCGATTCCGCTCCATCGACCGTACACCGAGCATTGATTGCTGAGTTCACGGATTCGCTTTCCGCCCGGGAAGCCATCCAAACTCTTTTGTCTGTTCCGGACGTCATATCAGTTGAGTTCAGCAGGTCGTATGCAATTGATGCCGGACATGACGATCCATTTGCCGACTCATCCGCACATCTTCCACTGATCAAGGCACCTGAGGCATGGTCGATTTCCAAAGGATCGCGAAACGTTCGGGTTGGGCTTGTCGACACCGGCCTCTTCTTTGAGCATCCCGATCTGGCAGGTCAGGTCTGGATTAATTCCGGTGAAGACCTCAACGGAAACGGTCAGTTCGACACGACAGATCTCGACGGTGTTGACTCCGACGGAAATGGTTGGATAGACGACGTACGCGGTTATGACTTTGTCGATCGGCGGCAGGAACTCGAAATGCGCGACTTCCGATTTCGAGACCATGATGCGTCTGATGATGGTTCGGGACACGGTACGAATGTAGCCGGAATACTCGCTGCTTTATCCGATAACAATTTGGGATCGAGCGGTGTTGCACCCGGCGTATCGATCGTCCCACTCAGAGCGTTTGCCGCAGACGGAATAGGTAGTGATGTCGACATCGCGGCAGCAGTGGTTTACGCCGCCGACATGGGCCTGGAGGTTCTGAACCTGTCATTTGGAGACGTCTACGAATCTGCAATCATGAGAACGGCTATTGAATATGCAGCGTCGGTCGGGACGACGATTATTGCTTCGGGCGGCAACACAGGGGGCGACTCACCACACTATCCGTCCGACTATCCACAGGTCATCTCGGTAGTGTGGCTCAACACCGATGGTACCGGTGCTGCGTCTCGAGCGACACATGGTGTTGGAATTGACCTGGGAGCGCCGGGCTCGCAGATATTTACGACGCTGCTTCCCTTAGGCGATGACGTAGATTCTGACAGTGTTCTTTACGGTCGACGAAGTGGATCATCGATGGCAGCACCCATGGTTGCAGGCGCCGCAGCGATCTTGAAATCTATTGATCCAGGCCTGACGCCTGTCAATATTCGTGATATTCTTACCGCGTCGGCGTCTGATATCGATTCACCCGGATGGGATGACAAAACCGCGGCTGGCAGACTCAATACCTTTGCTGCCGTCACAAGTATTTTGCCCTCTCGAGTCGAGATAACTTCTCCACAAAACAACTCCGGGATCTCTGCAGATGCGTCCATTACGGGGTATGCTTTGCATGCTGATATGATGGAGTGGTCTGTTCAGATTACTGAGGGCGATTCTGACCTCAACGAGGCAGTCTGGATCGATTTGAACGGCGGGATAGAACAGGTTTACGACAATACACTCGCGACATTCAGTGTCACGGGACTTTTTGACGGACTGTATACGCTTCGATTGATGATGAGGCTCAAGGACGGTAGAGTCATCGAAGATCGAAGACGCGTGTACGTTGATAGAACTCCTCCTGTAGTCGCGGTGCGTTTCGCGGGCCCGGCGCTGATCGGTTCACGACATGGCATATTTCTGGATATCGAATCAGATGATGTAGCGACGGCAACAATCGAAGTCGGCGGCCACACAAAGACCAGTGACCGATTGGCTAGAATTCATGGCCTGCAGTGGGTGGATGCAACACTGGCTGGCGGCTCTATTTCCGCACAACTTCGCGTGGCGAATACTGCGGGACTTGAAACGAGAATTGACACCGTAATATCTGTCCCGGCGGCTCGTCCTAATGCTGGATTGCTCTCCATAACGGAGACACAGGTGCCAGCCGGATTCCTGCTGCAGCAGCCAACTGACATGGACGGTGACGGCCTTCGAGAGATTGTGTTCAACCGTTTTGAGGATGGATGGCTCGGTGACACACTTCTAGTCGCAGAGTATTCGGGGGACAGTTTCATTCCTGTATTGGTGCAGATTGCCAACGTTTTCCCTCGGGATGCCGGTGACACTGACGGGGATGGTCTGTTGGATATCCTGACACAGGTCGGCCCGGCCACCCTGATTCTTGAGCAGGTAGAGTCAAATTCTTTCGCTCTTCAGGCGAGTCTGGTCGACACGTCGTCAATTTCAAATCCATCTCAGGATGCGTCAGTGTGGCCAGCGGCACTGGTTGACGTTGACGATGATGGGACGGATGAGGTGCTCACTCATAACACCTCATCGATCAGAATTCTTCGCGCCGATAACGGAACGTTTCAAGAGTTGATCACAATTGACAACCCGACTGGCTTCGACTCGTCAGAACTAAACGAGAACACGTTTGAACAGCCGGCGATACTGGAAGGTGACTTTGACGGTGACGGCCTCGCCAACTATCTCATTGGAGATGGTGATGGTGATATCATCATGCTGGAGCAAGACGGCAACGGGTCCGTCCGCATATCCTGGTCGTTCGAAACAGACAGGTATTCGGCAGCAACCCGCTACGGTGCCGGGGACTTTGACGGGGACGGCATTACCGATTTCGTTTCATATACCCGCAACTGGCTTGCGTCAACAGGTGCGGGCGAGCGGGAGCCTGACCTCGGAATTTACTACTTCTGGCGAAGGACCGGCGACGACAATTATGTACTCGACTACACAGTCGGAGTCCCGGGAATCATCGATCGACACGGCTCCATGGCCGCACTCGATGTGGATGCTGACGGAAATGACGAACTCGTCCTCATCGATTCACCGGATCTCTTCGTACTCGATCGCACAGTGTCCGGAGAGTTTTCAACGGTCTTTTATCTTGAAGCAGATTCGATGAGCGGTCCACGAAGTGCTACAGTGGTCGCCGCCGACTTTGAATCCTCAGGACAAACAAAGATAGTCTACGCAGACTCTGACGGGTTCATGCGCATCCTGCAGCCAGTCTCAGCAGCCAGCGATGTCCCGACTCCTGAATGGGTCGACTCACGTCCTCTGGGTTCCGACGCAGTTCGTATTGAATGGAGTAGTTATGGTGCCGACTCTGTGACAGTATTTGTTGCCAGAGGCACATCGTCTTTTGACCCGCTTGTGACGACGGACTCTCCGTTCCTGGTGGACTCAACAGAGTCGATGTCTACCTACGCGCTCGTCGGATGGTTCGGGGGTTTATCCTCATCATTGTCGCCGCCAAGACGAATCGATCCACACAACCCTGCTTCTATCGTCGGCATTGAATATCCCACGACCGAGAGCGTAAAGATATCCTTTACCGAAAAACTACTGGATGAAATAGATGAAGAGGCATTCGAGCTATCCGAAGGCGCAATCGGGTCTGTCTTGCTTGCCGAAGGCGGGCGGGCAGTTCTGGTTAATGCCACGAATCTACCTAACTCTCGTTCGGTGATGTTAAGATTGATGGACGTGCGTGACGATTCAGGATTGGTAGTTGCCGATGACTCTGTTGCTCTCACATTTCCGGAACGGACCCGGGACTACCTGGTGATGACATCCTGGGAAGTCCGCCTTTCAGGGGAGGTAACATTGCAGTTTTCCGAGGCGCTTTCCACAACCCCTTTACCAGATGCCGGCAACTTCGAAGTCAATCCGACGGGCATCGTGCAGGATGTCATATTCGACGCGGCATCTCCATCGCAATTAATTATTCGCTTGTCCGACATAAACCTCACCGCAAGTGGGTTGAATCCGACGCTAACGGTCTCAAATCTTTCCTCGGAATCGGGAAAAATGCTTCCGGCTGAGGGTAACACAGTTCGATTGATTGCTAACGCTTCGGATCTTTCGAACATCCTGATTTACCCGAATCCGCTTGATGTCACGCTACATGCCGAACAGGTTCGTTTTGCGGGTCTTCCATCGGAGACTTCTGTCTCCATATTCACTGTAGACGGCTTGCTTATCCGGCGTTTCTCCAGAACTGAAAGTGCGGGTGAAGTTGTATGGGACACGCAGGATAAAAATGGTGCTTTGGTGCCGTCGGGAGTTTATCTTGTCCGCTTCGAACATACCGATTCGGAAGATACCATTCGAAAAGTTGCTTTAATCAGATAGTTATTAGCGACACACGCGCAACGCAAGTATGAACAATGACGAGCACACACTTGATCTGATTCTCGCCAGCGATCCGTCAAAGCTCGACTGGTTGGTTAACAAAGTCGAGGCGTTCTTGCAGGAGCGGATCGACGACGAAGAGTTCATTTATCAGGTCGTGTTATTGACATCCGAGTCGGTTACCAACGGCATGGAGCACGGAAATGAGTTTGATGCTGACAAGAAGGTATTCGTCTCACTGCGTGTTTTCACCACGTACGTACAATTACGTGTTTCCGATGAGGGTGCTGGATTTGATCGCGCCGATGTCGTGGACCCCTTAAAGGAGGACTCTCTGATGCTGGATGGCGGAAGGGGATTGTTTCTTATTGAGCAGATGGCTGATTCCGTCGTCTACGAAGACGGTGGTCGCACCGTCATCATGCGTATTAAAAGGTCGTAAATCTCTTTCGGTTGAGGCACAGGCATTTCCAGTGATCTGCGCAAATATGTCAGTGTAGGTCTGTATTCGATTCTTGTTGCTGCACTCGTGTATTTCTCGAGTGATGCAGCGTACCGACCGTATTTTGTTGCCACGACGATCGTTGCATCTCTCGGAATAGTTGTTTTTTGGGCGACCAATCTCCTTGATACCAGGATCATCATTATTGGCGCGATACTATTCCGGCTTGCATTTCTCTGGATGCCGCCTGAGCTGTCGGACGATGCATACAGGTATGTGTGGGATGGGCGGGTAACCGTTGCAGGATACAATCCATACTTGCATACGCCTGAGGACCTGGTTGAAGCGGACTTAATGCTGCCCGATTATGTCTATCAACAAATGAACTCCAAATCCCTGTACACAGTCTATCCCCCTGTGTCGCAGTATTTGTTTGCCGCTGGCGGGCTGGTCGAAAAAGCCACAGGTTCGTGGACGCTTGCATACTACTTTCTGAAACTTGTTTTCTTCCTACTCGAAGTTATAGCCGTCCTCCTGTTGAGCAAAATTGTTTCGGCTAATAATTTGCTACTCTATGCCTGGAACCCTGTCGTACTCATCGAGACAGCCGGGCAGATGCACACAGAGTCCGTGCTGGTATTGCTGCTTGTCGCATCGATCTGGGCAATGAGACATGAACGAAAAACACTGGCAGCCAGTCTCCTGGCCGGTGCCGTCTGGGTAAAGTTGTATCCGCTTTTCATTCTACCTCTACTTATCCGACGACTGCGAATACAAAATCTTGCAATTGCGGCTGGTGTTGGCACGGTCATCGCGCTGCCCTTTATTCAAGGCGACGTTGCTGGAAATGTAGCTTCATCTCTGAACCTGTATTTCCAATCTTTCGAGTTCAATGCGGGTTTGTACTACGCCATAAAGGAGATTGCCTTTTGGTTTACGGGCGTTGACCAGAGTAAGCTGATTGGACCCATTTTGCGTAGCGTGTTTTTCGGAGCAGTAGCCTTACTCTATGTTGTCGACTGGCACCGGGACTGGTCATTCCCACGCTCTGTTCTCTGGGTTCTGGGATTGTACGTTGTTCTTGCCACGACCGTGCATCCATGGTACTTCCTTGGTATTCTCGCCATCATTCCATGCGTCACCGCAAACGATAGTCTGGCTTATTTTCGGGTCCGGTGGAACTGGTATGTTGTCGCCGCCCTTTCGATGGGATCATACCTGTTGTACACCGGTCACATCAGCTGGTACTGGGGATTTGTTGTGCTAGCCTGGGTTGCCTGGCTTGGCCTTTCATTGATAGGGCTGTCGGGACCGGTGCTGGACAAGGTCGTCAGGATTAGAGCGACGCGCAAGTACGAATGGATTCGGAAGTATCTCAAGGCCGACTACGGTGGGGAAGTCGTTCTAGACCTTGGAGCGGGGGAGGGTTACATCGGCGAGTATATTCACAGTCGCAACAACGCAGATGTACTGCTGGTAGATGTTGTTGATTTCAACAAATCACGGCTGCCCCTGATTACGTATGATGGAAGGACGTTACCATGTCCAGATAGCAGCGTTTCCACGAGTGTCCTTTATTTTGTGCTGCATCATACCCGGGATCCCGAATCAGTGCTGGACGAAGTTGTACGTGTTACGACGGGTGACATTATTATTGTCGAATCGACATACCGATCAAAATTCGGTCGTTGGATTCTGACGTGGCTGGATCACCTGGCGAATACACTCCGCTCGCACGGACAGATGGATAACCAGCGCGAGTATTTATCATTTCGTCGAGATGAACAATGGCTTTTACTTTTCCACGATCGAGGCCTCGAACTCATCGATGTCGAGCACCGCGGACTCTTGATTCATCACCGTGTGCTCTATCACTTGCGAACAAATAATCTACCGATGAACGCTGATCGAGTCTAGATAAGATGATCCCGGAGCGATTCGGCAATTGTCGTTGCCGATGTTGATGCTGCGTCAATCCAGTATTTGTCTGGATAGCGTCTGAACCATGTGAGTTGTCGCTTTGCGTATCTGCGACTATCTCTGGCTATCAACCGGGTCATTTCAGATTCTGTAATGTCGCCGCGAAGGAATTGAATAGCTTCTCGATAACCGGGACTGCGCAGCGGATATAAATCGTCGTACTTTCCTCCATCGCGCAATCCTGCCACTTCGTCCACCAGTCCGCCGTCAAGCATTTGTGCGACTCGGGAATTTATTCGATCGTACAGTTCCGGTCGGGGACGGTTGAGAACGAACAGGGAGAAATCATACGGAAGTTTGAGCGGTGTGCTGTGGAAAGACGAGAGGGTCCGACCAGTGGCACGATATACCTCGAGAGCTCTGACGATCCGCTGCGTTTTTGTCGGGTCCATCGATTTCGCCGATTCAGGATCGACAGCGGCCAACTCTTGATACAGTTGGTCGAAGCCCAGTCGGGTGCCGGCGTCTTCAATGTCGGTTCGATAGTGATTCGGGATCTTTGGAATATCTGCAAGTCCATGAGTCAGCGAAGAAATGTACAGAGTGGACCCGCCGACAACAATCGGGATTTTGTCGCGATCGACTATGTCTTGAATGCACGACTGTGCAAGGGACATGAACTTGCCTGCGCTGAATACCTCATCAATTTCCAGAATATCAATCATGTGATGGGGGACCTTCCGGAGTTCAGCATCGGAGGGTTTTGCCGTGCCAATCGTCATGCCGCGATACACCTGGCGACTGTCGGCATTGACTATTTCTGCGTCGAGTATCGACGCGAGTTCCAGGCTCACGCTAGTCTTTCCGACACCTGTGGGCCCGGCGATGATTGGAATCGGCGTCAATGGAAATGGGTCAACGTCAGTACTTGATAACGGACGAATCAATTTTGTCCGACCAGGCATGGACACCGCCTCGCATGTTGACCGCCTTGGAGAAACCACATCCAAGAAGGAAAGAAACAGCCTGAGCCGAGCGACCTCCGGTTCGGCACAAAACGACTACCCTGGAGTCCCTGTGCTCGCCAAGTTCCGCCAGGCGGTCGGGGAGTTCACCAAGGGGAATTAGGGTTCCGCCAATGTTTGTCAATTCGAATTCTTCTGTCTCCCGTACGTCAAGGATAAAGACTTCTTCGTCAGAGTCTATCAGGTTCTTGACGCTTTCAACATCTATTTCAGGAATGCTGGTCATTTGCGTACAAGGAGTCTATTTTGTCGTTTCAATATAATCGGCGGCACTATCTTTTAGCCGATCCTGCTGGTGAATATACACCATTGTTGTTTCAACATGCTTATGACGGGCATGGTCTTTAACCTGTTGAAGACTGGCGCCGGCTTCTATAGCCAGTGTACACCCTGTATGTCGTAACGTATGTGCACCGACATCCATGGGGAGCGCTGCTCTTGCGGCCGTCCGGCGAACCAGCTCATAGATCGCATTCGTAGAGAGTCGCTTTCCTCGTGCGTTGTTACTCAGGGATCTCCATACGGCGCCGGAGTCGTATCCGTAATGATTACGAACGGCGTCAATGTCGTCGACGAGGTGATCGGGAATTTTGACATACTGGTCGGCACCGCCCTTCGTAGAAGGCAGATCCAGTATCCAGTATTTGCCCAGTGGACGTATATGTTCAAAATCCATGGCGGCGGCTTCTGACCTGCGCAGGACACAATAGAGGAGCGTTTTGATAAGAGCATAATCTCGTATGGCAGCTTCTCCTGCCTCGTGAGTTGCATCCAGAAGCAGATCTGCCTGGTCTCGAGACAGGAAGACTATATGTCTGTCGCGGCTGCCGGTACTTCTGACTTTGCGAATCAGCTTCCTGTGGGCTGGGTTCTTTTCAATGACCTCAACAGCTTCCAGCCATTCAAAGAATCCACGAATGGCGGCGACACGACGCTTTATCGTCGAGGGCCGCGCTCCTTCCGTTTCCAGATGCGCAATATGCTCATTCACATGTAGGAACGAGGCTCGCCGAACGAGTCGCGCATTGATAAAATCAGTGCCGAAGAATTGAATCAGGTCACTGCGATACGCACGTCGGGTCTGCTCGCGGTCGAAACGATGTAGATACGCGGGTAGAAGGTTTACATCGTCAGACGTAAGATCGGCCAGATCCAGACGGGGTAGGTTCGCCTGCGTGCGAGCTAGAGCTTTACGATTTGCTTTTTTTGGCACTGGCGTGACATCCGGTTCGTGGCCGTTTGGTCTCTCGAACGGGACAAGTTTTTGAGTAGTTCCGTCAACCTGAAGTCAACCCCAGATAGGTCAGTACAGGATATTCAGGATGCATTTTTTGGAATCGCCTGTTAGTAATGTATGAAAGGCCTTTAAATCGTTGGTGTAAGAGGATATATTCGTGGCAGGAGGCAGTCTTGCCACATCTTCCATCCAGTTCCTGGTCCCGGTTTGTTGTGGTTTATACGAGACTATTGAACTTTTTTATTTCTGTAAGTCCGAGAGGAAACATGTACACAGCAGGTAAGGCGATCACTCGGCCAGTTGCACTGGCCCTTGTTCTTATGATGATTCAGGGTTGTACAACCGTAAACGTGACGCCCGATGGGAATGCAACAGCTGCAAAATCAGGCAGTCAGGCTTCGGCAGAGAGCCAGGCTGCCAAGTCAGACAAGCCGAAATCCCCATTCAAACCGTGGGATGAAGTTCTAAAAGACACGCGTAAAGTCGAGGGTTATTTCTCGACTCACGTAAAGCGTGACAACACGGTTTTTATCGAAATCAAGCCGGGCCAGTTGGCACATGATTTTGGAATGGTAATGCACTATTCCAAAGGCGTCGGGGTTTTCAATGTGCATGATGGATTGCCACTATCCGGCATGATGTTAATGCAATTCAAGAGGGAAGGGGATACGGTCTATCTGGTTCATCAGAACCCGCGATTCATCGCGGATACAGGTTCTCCCATGAAGGTATCACTGGACGACAATGTGGGTCATTCGATTGTTGACTCGTTTACCATTGCAACAGAGGATACCACTTCAAAGTCGATCGTCATCGACGCAACATCGTTGTTTGTTTCTGACTATCCGGGAGTTGCATCGAGACTACGGCCATACTACGGTAATCGGCCCGTCCAGTTTGACAAGAGCCGCAGCTTCGTTGATGATGTGATGGGCTTTCCAGAGAATGTTGAGGTCGATGTACAACTTACTTTCAAGTCCGACACGGCGCCGACGACGGGTCGCGCAGGTGTATCAGATGTTCGAAGCATTCCAGTGGGGGTACGTTACTCCATTGTGAAGCTTCCCGAGGTGCCGATGATGCCGCGACTAGCAGACGATCGAGTGGGCACATTTCTGGATGCTGTTCGTGACTTCTCGCGCGACCAGGAAGAGACACCATACCTGAGATACGTCAAAAGATGGCGACTGGAGAAAAAGGATCCAGGTGCTGCAATGTCTGAGCCGGTTAAGCCAATAACATACTACGTAGACCACAGCGTCCCAGAGGCGTACCGAAAGTATGTCAAAGAGGGAATCGAGGCATGGGGAAAAGCATTTGAGGCCGCCGGTTTCAAGAATGCCATCGTAGCTGCTGATGCACCGGACGACTCTACATGGAGCGCCGAGGACGTGAGGTACAGCACTGTTAGATGGACTGCCGCCTATCAGATGGGGTACGCTATAGGTCCGTCGCAGTCAGATCCGCGGACAGGAGAGATTCTCAACGCTGACGTACTTATTTCTTCAACATTCGTGTCTGGATGGAACAATGAGTATTCGAGAATGGTCGGGGAAAATAGCCTGATTGAGCAATTCGACAAATCGAATGATCTCTCGAATCTCCTGGATTCCGAGACGGCCATGAATATGTGCATGGCAGAAATAGGTAAGTCGCACGAGTTAGGCCTGCAGTACGCTGCGATGCTTGCTCTCGGCACGATTGATAAGCAAGGAAAGATGCCCGAAGAATACCTCGGTGATGCTATTCGGGATTTGATCATGCATGAAGTCGGGCACACCCTTGGGATGCGGCACAATTTCAAAGGATCGTCGGCGATACCGTTCGCAAAGCTGAACGACACATCGTTCACAAGTGCAAATGGCCTCTCACTTTCCGTGATGGACTATGCGCCAACCAACATCTCGTCAGATGTTAAGAAGCAGGGCCATTATGTCAACATGAATGTGGGTCCGTACGACATCTGGGCGATCCGATATGCTTACGAACCGATGTACGTCACCGGTAGCGAGACGAACGGTGACTCTGGTTTGATGTCACGGCTGGCAAAAACTCCGGACGAGGAATTAGCCGGCCTGAGGGCTATCGCGAGTCAGGCCGCAGATCCGCTGCATGTCTACAACACGGACGAGGACACGCACCGTGGACCTATGGCGGTTGATCCGCTGTCAAATACGTGGGACCTGAGCGGAAGCCCAATTGCGTATGCCCGAGACCGAGTGGCACTTGTCGAACGAATTCAACCTGAACTCGAGGCACGACTTATTGAAGATGGCCAAGGCTACCAGCAACTGAGAGGTGCCGTCAACAGATTGTTATTCGAGCGATACAGGGCTTTGATACCTGTGACAAAGACTATAGGTGGAATTGACTTTGTTCGTCACCACAAGAACGATCCGTCGGGTGATCTTCCGTTTACACCAGTATCATCAGACAGGCAACGGGAAGCATTACAGCTGATCATTGACGAGTCGCTGGTTGAAGGTTCATTTCCAGTATCAGGTGATATGCTTAACAAGATGGCGCCCAATCGATATTCCGACTGGGCGAATTCAACTAACTATTCGGGTTCGATTGATTTCCCGATCCACGGTGTAGTGCTATCCATGCAGGCTGGTTTGCTAACGCAGATTATCGACAATGGCAAGCTGGCGCGAATTATTGATAACGAAGTACGGATGCCGGGTGGTGGTGATGCATTCACTATAGAGGAGTTGTTCAGTGCATTGTCCGGAGCGATATTCAGTGAGATTGACGGTCGGGCACGCAACGCAGACACGTTCCGGCGAAATCTTCAGAGATATTACCTGACGTTGCTCGGCAATGTCGTGATGGATGTTCGACCGCGCCCAACAACACCGCCTGCGCCAGAAGATGCTCGATCTCTTGCTCGTTTGGAGTTAATAGAAATAGATAGCAAAATGGACAACGCACTTGCAGGTGAAGGGATTAGCAGGACTATGCGGGCGCACTTACTGGAATCTCGCGCCCGAATTGAATCCATGCTGGATCAGGGCATGACGCGGATCGTAAAGTGAGGTGGTCGTCAACTGACGCGTAGATCAGGGTGAAAAGAACGCCTGCCCATACCAGTGCGCCTAGACACTACTGAGTTTTGCCCTAAGACTGTTTTTTAGTCGATTTGCAGCTGTTCATGTAAAAAATGAACTGATCTATCCCACGCAAGACTTGCTGCTGGTTGGTCAAAGTATTCAGGCTGATCCTCTTCAAAAAACCAGTGTCGGGTATGAGGGTAATCATGCATGGTTGCGGAGATGCGGTACTGACGTAACGAGTTGACGATACGTTTGCGGGATACTGCAGAGACATAGTCATCGTCATCGGCGAAGTGGCATAGAAAGGCAGAATTGCTCCTGGAATAATCGCCGTTACGAGATGAGTAGAATGTAACCGTGGCCGATATGGGCAGGTGTGGTCTTTGTGCCAGCCAGAACGCCCAGTGACCGCCCATCGAGAATCCCATGACACCGATATCTTTTCCGAGCACTGCGTCGTGACTGATTAGATGTTCTATGTTGCGCTGCAGGTATTTATACGCCGGTTCCTTGCGCTTTGCCATAGCGTCTTTTCTAAGTGCTCTGGCTGTTGAGATTGTCGATGCTGTGCGACCGTTGTACAGGTCTGGCGCAAGGGCGACGAATCCAACGTCAGAAAGCCGCTGGCAGACGCTTCGAAAAAAGGGATTCAAACCCCACCAGGAATGCAGGACAAGGACCCCGGGACCTGATCCCGAAGCTGGAAACGTGATGCAGCTGTTCGAGTCAAGGGCTTTCTCATGGGCCATTTTCAATACCAGTATGTGAGCACCGGTACAGGATAAGAAACCAGAACCGATCGATATGATGAACCAACGATAATCATACGCAACCTTTGATAACTATTCTTATCGAAGGTAGGATTTCCAGGATGTCGGCGTAATAGAGAGCACAATGAGCCATCTCGGTGCAGTATTACGGTTTGTTATTGTGAAGGAGGTCCTGCATCGGTCCTGCGCCACAACACCTCGTCAGATCTGCCGGACTTGTTTGATCTTTTGTCATAGAACCCAAACCTACACATCGAAAACATGAAATCACTGAAGTATTTGTTTCTGCTTTCTTCGGCGATCCTCCTAACGAGCGGATGCGATTCGGCAGATGACAGTTCACCAAATACATTCTTTGTTTCCTATCAGAAACAGGTCTTGATTAATGAGATTGCCAATTCCCTTTCTTGCGGTGGCGCGACGGAATACAGTCTCGGCCATCCGACATACATTGCTGAATTCGAGGCTGTTGACAACGCGTCCAGCTATACTGGCAGAGTGTTACGAAAAGATGGTACCTATGCTGCTGATATGGTCATCACGACGTCAGATATTGGAAACGGCAATCTCAGATACACGCAAGGCGTCGGGTCAATATCTGTATTTTTGACCTGCAGCCAATCAGACGCCATGAACGAGCAGCAGGATCGGCTCGACTTTATGGATGACGTTGGCCATCAGGGAATCGAGATTACCGCCGTTTTGTAATACCCGATATCTCGCAATCATACATTCAAAAAAGAATCAACACGTGAAGTAGTTATGAAGCAGCCTGTTCGCTCTGTAGTTCAACTGGTCATTTTCTGTATGATTCTGTTGTCAAGTTTTGTAGGCAATGTGTATGCCCAATTCCTAGAAGAGGCGCGAGTGGACGATGCGTGGTCGGAATTCGGCGTCTCTGGTGAGGGCGTGATCATTGCCGTTTTCGATCGCGGGATTACGTACGACCACGATGATTTCAGAAACGACGACGGCTCGACCCGGATCATGTATATCCTCGATCTATCAGATGATTCGGGTGCTAATGATCCGGACAATCCCCTGTCGTTTGGAACAGTCTATACCGAGGATGAAATCAACGCGGCACTTACGAGTGGGCCTCCACTGGCGACACGCGATGCTATTGGACATGGCACACTCACGGCCGGAATCGCCGGAGGTAATGGTCGGGCATCAGCTGGCGAATATGTCGGAGTCGCGCCGAACGCATCATTTATAATAGTCAAGTTTACGTCGGAGGGCGCACCGGCTCACGACGGTCAAGCGAGCGAAGCTCCGTTCTATTTTCAGGATCGTCTAGGTGCGTCACTTGACTTTGTAATCGACAAGGCAGCGGATGCAGGAATGCCATTCGTCGCAACTGCAAACTTCGGTTCCATACAAGGCCCGAGCGACGGCTCGAGCGGAGATGCCCGCGAAATCGAAAATCGATTTGGCTCGACACTGCCAGGACGAGTGTTTGTCTCGGGTTCCAGTGATGATGGCGGAATAGAGAACCATGCAAGTGGAACGATTCAGCAAGGTCAGACGATAGATATCGATTTCCACAAAGGACATGCTGGAAATCTGAGGATTGATCTCTGGTATGACGAAGGCGACCGGTTTGACGTTGAGATCGTCACTCCTTCCGCGACTTTCGGTCCATGGGCTGCTCCGACTGGTCCGGCATCGAGTGATGTCCAATCAGGAACCGGATTTGTCATGTATCATCAGGGTCGCGATGTCGATTTCTTCGGTTCCAACAGCAACAATCGAGAGATACTGGTCGACTTCTCCGGAGCGGTCGGCGATTATACGATTCGTCTAACAGGCGCGACTGTATCAAGTGGTACGTTTCATGCACTGATGAATCCCTCAAACATCTTTTCACGTCCGGACAATCGTTTCGAGTCATTTGCAGTAGCCGGCAGCACTATCTGGGATTTAGCGAGTGCCCAAAATATCGTTGTGCCGAACTCATACATTCACAATTCGTCCTGGGTCGATATTGATGGCGTAACAAGAACCGACATTGGCAATGACGCCGGCCAGGGCGCGCTGTGGCCAGGAAGTGGAGTCGGGCCGACACTTGACGGAAGAACTGGAATTACTGTCAGTGCTCCCGGAAATACGAACGTGGGACCGGTGGGTCCTGATTCGTACTTCGCGACATTCCCTCACGCATTAATCGAGGGCGGCGGCGGACAGTATGGACTGCTCGGCTACGTAAGCGGTGCGAATCCTGTCGTTACCGGTGTCATCGCCCTGATGCTTGAGCTGGACCCAACATTGACGTCTAATGAAGTTGCGGAGATCCTGTCTTCGACCGCCCGTTCGGATGCCTTTACGGGTGCGGTTCCGAACACCGATTGGGGTGGTGGCAAACTCGACGGCTATGCAGCTGTTGCGGAAGTAATGTCAAATACATCAATTGACGAAATACAGACCGGTAGTCCGATCAGTTGGAACCTGCAAGCATACCCGAACCCCGTGCGCGACAGACTGAGTGTTCAGTTTAATCTCGATCGGTCCGAGGGGGTAACGATCACTGTAGTAGATGTGGTCGGAAGGATTGTCGATGTCGTATCTGAGCGAACATTCAGCTCAGGCTCTAACTCAATAGATGTCGATGTCGCGGCTTTGGCGTCAGGGTTGTACTACGTGCGGGCCTCCACTGCTACAAGTGTAGCGGCACGACCGATAGTTAAACTCGACTGAGTCTCGAAGTTTTACGAGTCGACCCTTGAGACAGCAGTGACAGAATACCCTTCCTCTTCGATCGACGCCTGCAATGCGTCGACGTTGAGGTCTGCGACGGAATGCACGCGGGCAGAACCGATCTTCACGTCAGCGGACGAAACGTTGTCGACTGCCACCAAGGCTTCGCGAACGGCTGCTACACAGTGATTGCAGCTCATTCCTTCAATTTGTAGTTCAACTGTGCTCATTGCCCGGATTGTCATAGTCATTGGGTAATCATAGTTACACTCTCAGGCAAGAGTTGATTCCGTGTAAATGAAAAAGGCGACGGGATAAAAAACCCCGTCGCCTTTGTCGTTACATCCTGATAGATTTCAATCCTACCACTCGCTATAAGCGACGAGGACGATTTCATACTGGCAGGCACCTGAAGATGCTGAGCCTGATCCACCGGAGCCGGAGCCTGCGTCGCCGGAAGCATCCGTGATCTGTGCAATTGACTTGACCGTTGCATCGTCTCCGGACACTATGAAGAACCTGTGAAGATAACGCTAATGCTCTAATTATCAGCCGGTTAAGCCGTCCTCCTGCAGGCCTTGACGCCTCAGATTGATTGAGTGATCACTTAAAGGGAGCTGACAAGACGAAAAATGGAACGAAAACGGTCGATCTCCGCTTGTTCTCGTTAGCAGAAACGCTACGCGCTTCTTAATCGAAGGCTATTACCGACGACGGAAACGCTGGACAACGCCATTGCTGCGGATGCAAGGATGGGACTGAGAAGCAGCCCGTATGCCGGAAACAGTACGCCGGCTGCAACTGGAATCAGCACAATGTTGTAGATAAAGGCGAAGAACAGGTTCTGTTTGATGGTTGCCATGGTTGCCGCCGATATATCGAGAAAGTCTGCAGCTGCATTGAGGTCATTCCGCATAAGCGTGACATCACTGGCTTTTACTGCAATATCGGTCCCGTCGCCAATCGCAATGCCTACGTCGGCAGCGGCGAGCGCCGGCGCGTCGTTGATGCCATCGCCGACCATGGCAACAAGTCCTGACTTCAAACGCAAATCGGCGATCGCGTCGGCTTTCCCCTGTGGAGTAACACCCGCAAATACCTCATCGATACCAACTTTCCGGGCAATGTTTCTTCCCGCTTCTTCATTGTCGCCAGTTACCATAATAACCCGACGATCCCGGGTTCGAAGCCGACTGATCGCTTCAATAGACGTCGATCGGGCGACATCGTGAAGGGCAAGAACTCCTACAGGTTTGCCGCCACTGCTAACGTATACAAGGGTCTCTCCTGCCGCTTCGCCTTGTATAGTCGGCCACGCATCCGAATTAATGATTCCGTTTGAGGCAAAAGTCTTTCGGCCAACACGAACGATATTACTGTCAACGGTTGCTGTGACTCCAAACCCCGCGGATGCTTTGAAATCTTGAGCCTTGAGTCTTGCGAGACCTGCGGCTTCTGCATAGTCGACGATTGCCCTGGCGATCGGGTGTTCTGAATACATCTCTACAGATGCAGCCAGTCGGACAAGAACTTCTGCTGACTGGCCATCGGCCGTAGTCACGCTGGTTACCGTCGGTTTACCTACAGTGATGGTGCCGGTCTTATCCAGTACGATTGTATCGATGCTTGCTCCGGTTTCCAGGGCACTGCCTTCGGCTATCAGAACACCTTTCCTCGCCGCTCTACCAGTCCCTACCATGATAGCAGTTGGTGTAGCCAGTCCAAGTGCGCAGGGACAGGAAATGATCAGGACGGTTACAAACCGGACCATCGCGTTCGTCAATACCGGGTCGGGTCCAATCATGTACCAGACGACAGCTGCGATTGACGCAATGACAATAACGATTGGAACAAAGATACCCGCAACTCGATCAGCGATACGTTGTATCGGCGCTTTGCTCGACTGGGCCCGCTGAACAGTCTCAACGATTTTCTGGAGAGTAGAATCCGCCTGCGCACGTACAACGTTGACTACAATCGCTCCAGACGTATTGATTGTCCCCCCAAAGACTTCGTCACCGACATTTTTATCGATTGGAATAGGTTCACCCGTAAGCATGCTTTCGTCAATCGAACTTGTACCACTGACGATCCGTGCGTCCAATGGAATAGCTTCTCCGGGCCGAATTAGCAGATTAGAATTAACGTCAACGTGGTCCACAGGGACCTCGTGTTCGGTCCCATCTTCCATGACAACCGTGGCTGTCTCGGGCTGAAGACTGATCAGGGCCTGGATTGCCTGACCGGTTTTTCCCTTGGCCCTTGCTTCCAGATACCGTCCAACAAGTATCAGTGTGACAATCACCGCGGCCGCTTCAAAGTAGATGTCCGGCATTGCTGCCGACGTCGAAACAACCGACGGAGCCACGGTGGCAATTGCACTGAACACGTATGCAGATCCTGCTCCAAGCGCGACAAGTGTATTCATGTCCGTTGCACGATGCTTCGCAGCCGTCCATGCACCTGTAAAAAAGTCGGATCCTGCCCAGAAGACTACCGGTGCCGACAATACCAGCAACAGCCAACGAGACCCGGGAAAATCCAGGAGTCCGTGACTCATTGAAATTATCACAACCGGAATGCTCAGAATAACTGCCAGAATCAGTTTTCTTTTGAGCCTGTTGATGGGTTCCACAGATAGAACGCCATGCTCTGCATGCCTTGCGGACATCGACTGTTCGATTCCGGCAATTGACTCGACTGCACGGCGGACGACGTCACTTGCAACGATCTCAACATCGATACCTTCTGAACCACTCGTTACTGATATGACGCCAGGCAAAGATTCGATTTCTGACAACAAAGATTTCGAACCGTTGCTTAGATCTCCGAGTTGCAGTGTTTCTTTACGTACGTCGTAACCGGCTGCACGAATGGCATCGACGACCGACTTTGTGGGTATCGCCGCAGCATCAAATTCGACGTGAGCGGCTTCGGTTGCATAATTGACTACCGAATCCTGAACTCCAGGTTCTTTCGCGAGCTTTCTTTCGATTCTGGTGGCACACGCGGCACAGGTCATGCCTTCGATCGGAAGATCCATCTCCACGGGATCGGAAGAGCCACGCGGTCGTGCGACGATATCTTTTGCCTCAGTGGCCATCTACCCTAAAACGCCCGGCGAACAGGAAGTTTCGGTGCCCTATTTCGGAAGCGAGGCGCTAGATCAGAGTTTGTTCGGTCTCCCGGTCGAAGAAATGGAGCTTGGTCTGGTCAAAGGCGAGTTTGATCGACTGTCCGGGTTCGGGGACCGGTTGAGGTTTCACCCTCGCTACCACATCATGATCCAAACTACTGGCGTACAGAACGATTTCGTTGCCCATTGGCTCGAGGACATCAAGGAGCATATCTACTTGCGTAGCAACGTGTCCGGACCCGTTGTTGGCGATGTAAATATCTTCTGGTCGGATACCCAATGTCACTTCCGACGTCTGGTGATTTGCAAGAGCAGTTTCATAGTCTCCCTTGAGGGCAATAGTGAACGCATTGCCGTCCGCCCTGAAATGTAGGCCATCGTCTGAAGTGATCCGTCCCGGAACGAAGTTCATTGACGGGCTTCCGATGAAGCTTGCGACGAACTGGTTAACCGGGTTGTTGTACAGCTGCAATGGGCTATCGATTTGATTGATGTGTCCACCGTTCATGACGACGATACGGTCCCCCATTGTCATGGCTTCGACCTGGTCGTGCGTGACGTAGATCATCGTTGCTCCAAGCTGACGGTGCAACTTCGAGATTTCGGTTCGCATTTGAACCCGGAGCTTGGCGTCCAGGTTCGAGAGGGGCTCGTCAAACAAGAAGACCTGAGGCTTGCGGACGATGGCACGCCCGACTGCGACCCTCTGCCGCTGACCACCTGACAACTGCTTTGGTTTGTTGCTGAGGATAGGTTCGATGCCCAGAATATCGGCTGCCTGGCGAACTCGTTTGTCGATGTCAGCTTTGTCATACCCTCTTAGCTTCAAACCGAAAGCCATATTGTCGAAGACGGTCATATGGGGGTAAAGGGCATAGTTTTGAAATACCATCGCTATGTCGCGATCCTTGGGTGGTATGTCGTTTACTACTCTCTCGCCAATGCTGAGCGTCCCTCCCGTTATGGATTCGAGACCTGCGATCATCCGGAGTGTCGTACTCTTACCACAGCCCGAGGGGCCTACCAGTACAACGAACTCACCATCCTGTACCTCGAAGCTGGCGCCGTGTACGGCCTGAAAGCCATTCTCATACGTCTTCTGGACATTATCAAGTAATACTCTTGCCATGAACCGGTCTCTATCCTCTAATTATCTCCAAAAGATACAGTGGAGCGACCATGACACCAAGTCCACCTATGCGACGAATTTTCATATCCAGTTTCATGATTCGTTGATGAACGTGGCGCGACGAGTGCAGACATTGCTTGTATATTCTCCAACTCGGGCCAACCAGAGCTTCCGTCTCCAGTAATCATCCCCCACTTGCCAATGCGAGATACTATCCGTGATCAACTTGATCGAACTCTCCGATCTACCAACCTGGATCGGTTCGGCGAGAAATATACCGGGAAAGTACGCGACACGTATGCCTATGGCGACCAGTTGATTCTTGTAACGACGGATCGGATCTCGGCATTTGACCATGTACTTCGGCAGACAATACCATTCAAGGGACAGGTACTCAACAGGTTGGCAGCATATTTCTTCGAAGCTACCAGCGATGTTGTCGACAACCATGTTATCTCGGTGCCTGATCCCAACGTGACGATTGCAACTCGATGTGATACCGTACCTGTAGAGTTTGTTGTCAGGGGCTATCTGGTAGGACACGCATGGCGTACCTATTCCAATGGCAAACGCGAATTATGTGGAATATCACTTGCGGATGGCTTGCAACGTGACCAGAAATTTGAACAGCCGATCCTTACGCCTTCTACGAAGGCAGTTGAGGGCCACGACGAAGACATCAGCCGGGAAGAAATTGTGGCCCGAGGTATCCTTTCGGAGCAGGATTTCGATAGGCTCGCTGGACATGCCTTTGCGTTGTTCGAGCGGGGTTCGCAAATGGCCAGCGATCGCGGACTGATCCTTGTAGATACGAAGTACGAGTTCGGACTCACTCCGGGGGGAGACTACATTTTGATTGACGAGGTACATACGCCTGATTCGTCTCGATACTTTTACGGGGATACATACGAGGCACTTCTGGCGGACGGTGGTAAGCAGCGGCAGCTCTCAAAAGAATTCGTCCGCGAGTGGCTGATGGATCACGGTTTCATGGGCAGGGCCGGTCAAACGCTGCCGGATCTCGATGCTGAAACTAGAATTGATATCGCCGCGCGGTACATCGAGCTATTCGATAAGGTGACAGGTACGGAGTTCATTCCAGACACTTCCGAGAATCCTGAAGCCCGCATGACCGAGAATCTCAAGTCGGCATTGTCCGCGGCCGGGCAGTCGAAGTACTAGTAGTAGTACCGACCCGGTCGGCGATCCAGAAACAAATCATTCAGAGGCGTAATCCTCTTGTTGCGCGCTTCGGAAATGTCTATCTCAGCGGTAAGAACTGCTTCTTCGGTTGCGCTGAGTGATCCGATCGCCTGGCCGTCAGGACTGCAAATAAGGCTCTGCCCGATGAAGGTCAGAGTCTCATCTCCATGGCTTTCCGATCCAGTCCGGTTCGCCGTTGCTGTAAAAACACGATTCTCAAGTGCACGTATCGGCATTGCTCGCGGGCAGTCCTTGCGAACGAGGTTTGACGGGTGTGCGATCAAATCCGCTCCCTTCAAGGCCAATGACCGTGCGGCTTCCGGGAAGTACCAATCAAAGCAGATCATGACGCCTAGTCGGTACTTTGTTCCGTTTCGATCATAGAGATCAATTACCTCATAGGGTTCCTTGCCAGCCCGGAATAGCTCCTTTTCTTTATAAAAAAGATGCACCTTTCGATACGCCGCAGCGACTCCCTCCGCGCCTACGACCACCGCACTGTTGAAGAAATAAGGTCCGTTCTTTTCAGCAACTCCGCAAACGATGGTACATTCCCGGCGCTGCGCAATTTTTTGGAGACGGCGGCAGACACGTCCGTCCGGAATTTGCTCTGAAACATCGACAAGGTCTGCAACCGATTTGAAAAAGTATCCAGATGCAGCCAGTTCAGGAAGTACAATCAAATCCGCATCAGTAGCGGCGCAAAGGCCATCCAGACGATCGAGATTGGCGTCGACCTTCAGGTACTCGGGCGTATACTGAACAACACTGACTTTCATTATGTCGCGTCTCGTCTCATTGTAACAGGTGAATCACTCAACACCTACCCACTCGGAACTTCCGTCAGAAAAATACTCCTTCTTCCAGATTGGAACGTGTTTTTTCAGTTCATCTATCAAAAATCGCGACGCGTTGAAGCTCGCGTCCCGGTGGGCCGCAGATGAGGCCACGATGACACTTGCATCGCCTGGCGGTACTTCTCCGAGCCGATGTATTATTACGGCTCTGTTGATACTGAAAGACAACAAGGCCTCGTCGACGATCCGGGACATGACCTTTACTGCCATCTCAGGGTAACAATCGTACTCTAGCCTCACCGTTACTACATTGCCGGTGACGCCCCTTGTGTTTCCGGAGAATACACAAACGCCTCCAGAGACTTCGTCAGTGAGGAAAGCGGAAACCGTATCTGCATTAATCCCCTGACGCGTCAATCCAACCCAACGTGTGTCTGATCGTTGCTCGAAATCCATCGAATCAGCCTCCACTGGCGGGCATCAGGATTGCTACCTCATCATCGGCGCTAACTCGATCATCATCCTGGGCGTACTCCAGATTTACAGCTACCCGGAAAAACGAACGGTATGCTTCAAGTTTGGGGTATTGTTTGCAGGCTTCGTCAACAAGATCACGAACAGACAGACTACTCTCCTGCTCGATTTCAAGTGCGTCTGTTCCGAGTCTGTCTTGGAGGACACTGAAAATCTTTATCGTGAAGTGGGCCCGGCTCATTTCGAAGAATCAGCAAGAACAGATTTGACCGCATCAAGGTCAGGCAGATCTCCCGCACTCTCTAGAACTTCTTCATAGACTACCGCGCCGGAAGGATCCACTACGAATGCCGCACGACGGGCTATACGATCCAGCTTCATGGCGGTGAAATCATTGTTGTACTTGGCTCCGTACGAGGCACACACGCTTGCATTGTGATCGCTGAGCAGATCGAAGGTCAACCCATTGACCTTCTTGAATTCTGCCAGAGCGAATGGTGAATCTGTCGAGATACCGACTACAGTGGCACCCGCATAAGATCCAAGGTCGTTGTTGACCATGTTGAGTTCGTTGGTACAGACGCCGGTAAATGCTCCGGGGAAAAACAGCAAGACAACTGAATTGCCCCGATGCTCGGACAATTTAAACAGATTTTTGCCAGTGGTATATAATTCGAAATCTGGTGCAGAGGATCCTTTGAGGCTCATATTTTTGGGGTGATGTTAGTGAAAACGTATTACTGATACTGGTTGTATTCTGGACGCGACTCGCGCCGGTATATAGGCTGCGAGCAGACACAGGAGCAATGTAAATACTGCCACAATAACGAAGTCAGAACCGGCAAGTTCTATCGGGGCGGTATCCATGTAGTATGACTCGGCCGGTAGAGGGATAATTCCAAATTTCTTCTGAGCAATAGCGAGTACAAACGCGAGGATTGAGCCTGTCAGGATTCCGATAGTACCGAGGCCCAAACCAATTAATAAAAACAATCGCCGGACCATTGAGGGGCTTGCACCAATGCTCATCAGTATTCCAACATCGTTCGTTTTTTCGAGCAAGATCATCAGCATCGTTCCGATGACATTGAATGCTGCAACAAAAACAATAACCGAAATAACAATGGGTATAATACTTTCCTGCAGACGAACCCAGGCAAAAATGGATTGGAAGACATCATAAATCGTTCGAGCCATATGCGGGAATCCGATCTCTTCCTCGATCGCATCCGCGACGGTGGCGGCCTGGTCCTTATCGCGAATCTGAACATCGATTCTTGTTGCGGTATCCGGAGCGTAGTCAAAAAGTTGCCTGGCGCTTTCAATGTCAGTAAACGCTACTACCTCGTCATAGTCTGCGAGCGAAGTCCTGAAAATTGCGGAAATATAAAACTGCTTGACGCGAGGTATTCCGATACCGACATTGCTTCCCATTCGACTATTCTGCAGTGAGAATACTGTGACGACGTCCCCGACGGTCAGACCGAGTTCGTCTGCAAGCGTCCGGCCGATTAGGATTGCAGGATGGCCCGCGGATTCCTTGAGATCCGGGTTGCCCTCGTCGATGTTGTCGGCAACAAATCCCGGAGGTGATTCCGAACCTGACAAGCGGATTCCCTCTACGGCATTGCGGGATGCACGGATGAGTCCAAATTCCTCTACGTACGTCTGAACATGGGTAACTTCGGGGAACGTTTCGGATACGGTGCGCACCAGATCAGACGCGTCAGTGATAGGTATGTCCTGAATGCTTTCGATCTGGATGTGTGAACCGAATCCTACGATCTTTGTCTCAATCTCATTGCTGAAACCTCGGACAATTGCCAGCGCGAGAAGCAATGCTGCGACACCAACCGCAATTCCGCCGACGGCTACGACGGTCACGAAGCGCAGAAAGCCCTGTCTCCTTCCCGAAACTTCGCGAAGGTAGCGTCTGGCAGCGAACGATAGAAAACCTGTGTTCAAATGTGAGGTGTGCGGACGTCAAGAATGGGCACGCTACGGTCAGTGCTGGATTATAGTTCCGCGGTTCTCTAAACAACCAAACCCGGAATCCATTCGGATTCCGGGTTCGTGACGACGATCAATACCTTCGACTGATCAGGCAGAAACGGTACGTTCTGCGTTTGACGGTTCACCGACAAAGTGGTACGGGGGCCAGGGACCGTGTATTTCGAATCGGAACCCGAGTTCTGAATACTCAGAGCCGAGTCGAGAAATTTCGTCTCTCAACAAATCTTGTTTTTCAATCGGTACCAGATAAGCTGCATTGAGTACGATATTATCCTTTGATTGTCCACGGTCATCCATGGATGGCTTGAAGAGCCCATCGGTCGCGCATTCCATAAGGGATGCGTGGCTTCTGGAAGAGCAGTGCTGTGACATCAGCTCGATCGCCTGTTCGCCATCAATCTTGTTCAGGCGCTCCATTTCCTCCTTAACGAAGTCTACAACTCCGATGGAGATAGACCCGAGTGAGCTTTCGACGAGTCGGTCGCTTTCAGCAACTTTCGCTGCAAGCTTCTCTTCGTCTCGATAGATGCGAACGCTCCATTCTTGCTTGCCCTCGATCTTCTGCAAGACGGTCTGATAATGGTCCTCATTGCGCTCAAGCAGTTGTATCACCTCCTTTTCATTGCGGTAGACGGTACAAAAGCGCATTGGGATAATGGTTCTGTCGGTATTCAGCGATTCAAGAACCGCAGAATGGAGCTTCACTTTTTCCTTGAGCCATTCTTTGTCCTGTAGCTTGACTTTGAACGTATCGCCACTGAATTCAGCCACGGGAACGAACGATACGGCTGCACGCAGGCTGCCGTAGCCAACAATCTCGACCGACCGGTTGGCATCGATTCCTGTTGACGGAAGGTCATCGTCAGTCGGAACCGAACCTTCAGATAGGATTCCGTAGACGTACAGAGCATCCTCACCATCGTCTGATTGTGCCTCAGAACCGAGCGGTACTGCTGCCTCGATCAGAGAAGATTTGCCCTGGATTGCGGCCTCAACGTCGGCGGGTGTGTCTGCCGAAAGAACACTGTCGAATGGTTGTTCGATAATTCCAACGGAGTCGTCTCCGGTTATCACTGCTTCTTCGGACTCTACAGGTTCGATATCAATGGTGTCATCGATATCGTCGGATTCGACTGTTTCCCAACCACTAACAGGCGAGTTCGGACTGGCGAATTTTGCGCCTTCAGATTCAGTAGCCGGACTGTTTTCATTCGAGCTGTCGGACTCGCCCTTTTCAGCCCACGCATCAAAGTCATTCGACCACTGCTGGTCGCTGAAATCTGAGGAAGTGTTCAGAGCTTCGAGATCCTGGCTGGTGGGCCATTCTTCAATTACATTATCTTTGCTGAAGCCACCATTGACATCGCCGGAGCGTTCACTGGCTGTTGACAGCGTGTCTACATCAAAAGCACTTGCATCGTCAACTTTTTCGGACAGTTCCGAAATGGCAGAGTTTGTGACTTCCTCAAAGAGTCGGGTTGCCAACTCTGTCTGCGCGGCAACGAGGCGACCGTCGTCATCCTTGATCGACTTGCGAGCCTCTGCTGCTGCATGCTGTGGATCGGCAATTGATCCCAGTCCATGTTCACGAATATCGGAGACCAGCTTCGTCTGCAACTTGGTAGCCGCATTCTCCACCTCGTTTGGAACAGCATCAAAGTTTCCGTGGATTTCGTCGGCAACTGCATTTGCATCGCTCACCGAATCGATGGCGCGAGACTCAACCTGGTTGATCAAATTTGTCCGGAGTGCATCTGCAGCGCGTACAATATTATTGTTGTCCTGAGGCACGTTGTCAGCTATCGAACGAGCAATTTCCTCTGCATCGGAGATTGCATCCATTGCACGCTCCTCGATTCGGGACAACAGCAGATCTCGCAATTTGCCAACGATTGGATCTACAATGGTCGTTTCAGCACCAATTCGATTGCTAAGTTCGGCTGCTACTGCATCGAAATCTGCTACCGACTCGGCGGCGCGTGATGTGATGTCGTCAAGGATTTGAGTCCGTAGTCGTGCTGTTGCCTCGACAAGCTCGCTGCGGTCTTTGTCAATCGAGTCAAAGACTTCGCTTGAAAGTTTGGTCGGATCTGACATCTGCTCCATCGACCGGGCGTGAATGGCGTCGATCAGTTTCAGTCGAATGTTGCTGACCGCATCAGGTATCAAATTGCTACGATCCCGGATATTCTCGAATATCGCTTCTGCGGCGACAGTTGAGTCAGACAAAGAACTCATGGACCGGGCTTCTATTTCAGCGACCAATCGTTGAAAGAGACTCTTTGCAGCCTGTTCAAATTCGGGCGTATGTGACGCGTCATCGACTAGTGAATCAGCGATTGTCTGCGGTGAGCCCATCTCCTGAATGGCCTGCTGCAAAACTGCGTTCATAAGCTTTTCTTTCAGAGCGTTTTTGGCTCCTGAAAGCTTAGCGTTGGATTCGGCGGGATTACCTTTCATTGTGCACTACTAATTTTGTCGTTGTATTTCCCGTTGCCGTCAACGAATCGTGGTCGTTGATTCGGCGCGTCACGGGTCTGGTATTTATCGTCGGATGTGATCTAGCGAAGAATGGGCCAAACGGATGAGATGGCGTCCACGAGGGTCAAATTGCTTTAGTTTTATCGACTTCTCGCATGGAGAAATAAGGCGAAATTAATAGTAATGGTCGTCTCAGCACCATTTTTCGCACTTGGGTTTGTCGCAACATGAAATAAAAGTGGGTCAGGTCGATTCGATAACAGCGTCTTGGCCGCTTGTCGGGATAAACGAAACAAATACCTTTATATGGGGAAATTTCTGCCGGACGTTCTAGTCGATGAAATGCCTGAGAAGTGAGCATCTGCGGGCCATGCTGTCTCAAAGTTTGCAATATCTTATGGCTAGCAGATAGAACAGGCACCGCATGCCCTCAATTACACCCACCACTCTCCAATGAATAATTCAGTTTCAAGCATCCCTCCACCAATCAATGAACCGGTTTTGAGTTATGCTCCCGGAAGTCCGGAGCGGGCAAGTCTCCAGGCAAGACTGGCGGAAATGAAAAGTGAGATGGTCGAGATTCCGGCGATTATCGGAGGAAAGGAAGTTCGGTCGCGCGACACTTCTATTGTTACGCAACCGCATGATCACCATTCACCTCTTGGCACCATTCATCTCTGTAGTTCATTGCAGGTTAAGAAAGCAATCAGCGCGTCACAGGACGCCCGTGGCGATTGGGCAGCGATGCCCTGGAAAGAGCGGGCGGCGATATTCCTGAAGGCAGCCGACCTTCTGGCCGGACCGTGGAGAGATACCCTCAATGCCGCCACAATGCTTGGTCAGAGCAAGAACGCGTACCAGGCGGAGATTGACTCGGCGTGCGAGCTGATTGATTTCTTTCGATTCAACGCACACTTCATGCAGCGGATTTATGAAGAGCAGCCAATTTCATCTGAGGGTATTTGGAACAGAATGCAGTACCGTCCCCTCGAAGGCTTTGTATTCGCGGTTACGCCTTTCAATTTCACAGCCATTCAGGGTAATCTTCCTACTGCACCCGCGATGCTGGGAAATACGATAGTCTGGAAGCCTGCCACTACTTCCGTCTACTCGGCCCACTACCTGTACAAACTACTCGAAGCGGCAGGATTGCCGCCCGGTGTAATCAATATGGTTCCCGGTCGCGGGGCCAGCGTCGGGGATCCTGTCTTTGCCAGCAAGGATTTCGCAGGATTACATTTCACCGGATCGACCTCGACCTTCCAGTACATGTGGAAGACGATCGGAAGCACCATCGACAAGTATAAATCCTATCCACGGATTGTGGGTGAGACTGGTGGTAAGGACTTCATCGTCGCGCACCCGTCAGCAGATCCTCTGGTCGTAGCAACGGCCATCGTTCGAGGTGCGTTTGAATATCAGGGACAGAAGTGTTCCGCCGCGTCGCGTGTCTACATACCGCGATCACTCTGGTCTAAGGTCAAGAAGTCAATGCTCGGCCAGTTATCCGAGATAAAAATGGGCCCTGTGGATGACTTCTCTAACTTTGTCAATGCTGTTATTGACAAAAACGCATACAACAGTATCAAGGCGTATATCACGTCTGCAAAACGTTCGAACTCTGCTGAAATAATTGCCGGCGGCAAGTGCTCGGATAAAGACGGGTACTTTATCGAGCCCACAGTAATCCTTGCGAGCGACCCCGGCTATCGAACAATGTGCGAGGAGATTTTTGGACCGGTCGTCACGATATACGTTTACAAGGATAAGGATTTTGAATCGACTCTCGATCTTGTGGACCAGACATCTCCGTATGCCTTGACCGGAGCAATATTTGCACAGGACCGCGCCGTGATAAATATGGCTACCGACAGGCTAGTCGACTCGGCGGGAAATTTTTATATCAACGATAAACCAACCGGTGCGGTGGTCGGTCAACAGCCCTTCGGGGGTGCACGAGCGTCCGGCACGAATGACAAGGCGGGCTCGATTTTGAATCTACTGCGCTGGGTCTCCGCAAGATCGATCAAAGAAACATTTAATCCCGCCTCACATTTTGCCTACCCGTTCCTGGGAGACGAGTAAAAAGGTATCACCATTAGAACACGCAGCATTCCTGCCAAAGCATGTCAAAACCAATGAATGTCGTACAGTTCGGCATCGGCCCAATCGGCCTTGAATCTGTAAAAACCATTTTGCAAAAGCAGTCGACGGGGAAAATTCGACTTGTTGGAGTAATTGATATCGATCCTAACAAGATCGGTAAAGATGTAGGTCACCTCCTTGCCGAACCTGTGGATACCGGTGTCATTGTTTCCAGTGATGCTGCGGCGGTCCTGGAGTCTGTTGATGTAGATGTGGTTGTCCACACAACGTCGTCTTTCCTCGACTCTATGTATGACCAACTCGTCCTGTGTGCAGAGAAAGGCGCTAACGTTGTTTCTTCGACGGAAGAGTTGTCGTATCCATACGAGCGCCACCCCCAGATCGCTGAGAAAATTGATGCGGTAGCGAAGAGGTACGGCGTAACTATTGTCGGTACCGGAGTTAACCCTGGATACGCAATGGATGTGTTGGCTCTTACAGCTACGGGGGTATCGACGGATGTTCACCGCGTCCGGATATCCAGAGTTGTTGATGCTGGAAAACGACGCAAACCTCTTCAGGCGAAGGTCGGAGCAGGGATCAGCGCCGAGGAGTTTGCTGAAAAAAAAGCCACCGGCAAGTTCGGTCATATCGGACTGCGCGAATCGCTGCTGATGGTTGCGGATGGACTCGGCTGGGAGCTTACTTCCGCAGAAGAAAATCTTGATCCCGTTATTTCCACCAAGAAAGTCATCACGCCTTACTTTACTGTCGAGGAAGGGGCCGTCGCCGGCATCCATCATTCCATCAAGGGATTTGTTGGAAGCGATGCTGTCATCACACTCGATCTACAGATGTATGTAGGTGCGGACGATCCTCACGACGCTGTTTTCGTAGAGGGAACTCCTCCAATCGACTTGATTGTAAGAGGCGGAATCTTTGGAGATACCGCTACCATCGCTGCCCTCGTTAACGCTATCCCTCTTGCTGCGTCCTCGGACCCTGGACTCAAGACGGTCAAAGATCTTCCCGTCCCTCGCGCTTTTGCGACGGTACCACAATAGCCAATGCCGTACGCGGCGAGCAACAGAGTGGTGTGGACAGCACGACATTCAGAACAACATTTCTACTTGAAGCTCCGACAAGGGCAATAGGATTTTCGCGGGTCTATCTTCGATTTGTGGCCATCGTGATGCTCCCTCTGATGATCGTTACGTTGTTTGCGGCCCTGGAGGGATCGACCATCCTTCCCTATTTGTACCGCGGATATCCCGGAGGCTTGCTCCTTGCTTTTGCTATGTCATACTATTGGATGCGCACCGTTCCGGCAATGGTGATTGTAGATGGTTCACTGGTCGAGGTGCGGACTGTACACGAAGCCTACTACAGGAAAACTGATGGCCTCAAAAGCCCCGCCTACGTCATTGACCTGGATCAAAGTGATGAGGGTATATCCGTGACCGTCGGCCTTGACACGTATACTCTGAAGGCCAGCGATTGGCAGGAGTACGATGAGATGAAAGTCGCGTTGCAAAGCGCTCACCTGATCTATCAGAGCCTCTAGCATCGATGTTCATGCAAAGCAGATGATACAACTGGATCGAAAGTCGGATCGCTCGGCACAGCAGCAGATAGCCGATTACTTCAGGTTTGAAATTGGTCTGGGTCGTCGTATTCAGATTGGAGATATGCTTCCCTCAACGCGCAGCCTGGCTGCCAGCTCCGGCGTCTCCTACCATACCGTGAGAAAAGCATATCAGCTTCTGGAATCTGAAGGACTTCTCGAATCTGTATCCGGTAGTGGATACCGTGTTGTCGCCCGGGCCGGGCTGGATTCCTCCGGCAGGCTTGAGAAGGCAGCCGCGATCGTCAGCGAATCGATAAAGAGGCTCATTGCCCTCGGCCTTGACATTGCAGACGTCGAGTACATTCTGGAAGAACAACTTGGATTCTTCACCCACGACCAGGTCGCCCAGAAGATTCTCGTCGTAGGTCCGTATTCCGAGTATGCTTCAGCGATCGCCTCTGCATTATCCAGCCTCGCATTGATGAATGTCGAGCATTGTGCCGAAAATGAAATCCAGAATCATGCCGACGCAGATTATGTTCTGGTCCCGCTCAGGATGGTCCGGTCGGTCGGTTTTGCTCTTTCCAAGTCAGAGATTCTGGCGATCGATACGACGCTTCCAATCGAGGCTATTGAGGCCGTCGCGAAGCTGCTTGACTACGAGTCACTCGGATTACTCACCGCTCAACCTGATGCCATTGCCCCACTTACAAAGCTTCTCAAGGAGCGAACGGCGTTCGCCGGTCAGATTATTGCGTCAACCACTGACGCGACGCGCGGCAAGGTTGTAGAGACATTTGTCTCACAAGTTGATTTGCTTCTGTACACTCCGGGCGCTCGTAACATCGTTGCTCGTCATGTTGACCGGCGCGAGGTTCCGACTTACGAGATTGTCGAAATGCTGACTCAGGAATCGCTCGAAAAAGTGAAACAGGCGATCACTGGATAGATCAGCCTTCGGGCGACTCCTGTGGTTTACCGTTGGACTCAATTGGCTCCACTGGCACTGGTTCACCAACTTCCGGGTCCGGAACAGTTTCTTTCCGTTTCTCAGCCAGCTCGCGAGCTGCTTCTTCTTCCTCCTGCCCGGGGTACTTGACGCGAACATGATACATGCTAACCAGCATGTTAAGAAACGTCTCCTTGATGGTGTTGAGCTCCCGGAAATTCAGGTTTGTCAACGCCAGCTGGTCGTCATTTATCCGCGACGCAAACAGAGAGTCAATGAGATTCTCAAATCTCTTGTGTGTCGGAGACTCGATCGTCCTTCCGGCAGCCTCTACGGAATCCGCCAGCATGAGTATTCCACTTTCTTTAGAATTCGGTCTGGGGCCGGGATAACGGAACTCCGCCTCTGAGAGGGTCTCTGAGTCATCGGCCTTTTCCCTGGCTCGGCGATAGAAATACTCGACGAGAGAAGTCCCGTGGTGCATGGGAATAAAATCTTCAACTAGCTTCGGAAGATTGTATTCGCGCGCGATCTCGATGCCCTCCTTGACGTGACTCGTAATAATCAAGGCACTCATGCGAGGTTTGAGATTGTCGTGCGGATTATTTCCAGGATGCTGATTCTCGACGAAGTACTCTGGCTTGTGCATCTTCCCGATATCATGATACAGCGCACCAACCCGGGTCAGAAGCGCATTCGCACCAATGGCATCCGCTGCCGCTTCGGCAAGGTTGGCAACCTGAAGTGTGTGATTGAACGTTCCCGGTGCGTGTATACTCAACTCTTTCAGGAGCGGTCGATTTGTATCTGACAACTCGAGAAGCGTCAGGTCAGTCGTAATATCGAAAGCCTTCTCAAATACCCACAGCAGTGGAAAGGCCATAATTATCAGGAACGAATTCAGGCCGGACTGGATAACGTGCTTAACGAAAATATCTGTACTCGTTCCCTGCATCAGCAGCAGTGCCACTAGCACCAGAACATATCCGACAAATACGAGACCGGCACTAACAAAGAACTGGCTTCGGTTCTTTATGTCCTTCACGCTATAGATGCCCAATGCACCGGCAATGACGGTAGCAAAGGTATACTCGTAATCGAAGGAAATAAGCAGCCCTCCCAGAAGAGCAAGAGTGACTGTTGCAAACAACGCAACACGCGAGTCATATATGACTGTTAGGATGACGGATGCGATCGCAACCGGAACGACGAACAGTGTGGCAAAATCCATCCTGACGACCAGGGCAAACAGGCCAATTACAGACCCGAACACAATTGTCATCAGGAAGATCATGGCGTTGTCGTCAAATATTTTCCTTCGGAGTACATAGAGGTACATGAAGAAAAAGAAGAAGATCGCGATCGTAAGGATCAGTCTACCTGTAATCACTTTCCAGCCGATGCGTTCACCCTTTCGCAGCGTCTGCTGGCGTTCCAGCGAGCTAATCTTTCTTAATGTCTCTTCCGTTATCAGGTCCCCCTGCTGAACGATTACGTCTCCCCGTTCAACCGCCCCTTCATTGCGTGGGATCTTGTCTCTTTTTTCCTGCAGCTGTCGCTGAGTTTGGTTTGCCAGGTAGGTTAATGAAGGTTGGAAAATCGCACGAAAGAATGCACTCGCGATATTAGCATGATCCGGATTATCCGGGTAGAGGTCATCGAAGGCCTCGTCGGCCATCGAGTACGCCTCGTTCAGGCCGAACACCTGCGATTTCTGTCGCTGAACCTCAAAATTATCGCTTTCCGACCGCACAACTATGTGGTCGGTGTAGATGCTGTCGAGTGGAAGATCGATAGCTCCGAAGTCGGTTATGACAAGTGCCTGTTCATAGACGTCTTCAAGGATAATATCGTCAAGACCTGGCCCTCGAAGCTCAGTCCGCGTCGCCGATGTCAGGCCCGGGCTGCGACTTGCAAAGTCATTGATAATCACGTTCCAGTGAGCCGGTGACAGCTTGACCCGGGCAATGTTCTTCAGGGAGACAAATGAAATGGAGTCCGTTGTTGCCTGCTCGGTAAGTCCGCGTCGGGAGTTTATCGAGTAACTCTCATATGCTTGAAGTATCCGGTCAAACTGCTCGGCGACCGTATCACGGTTGATGGCAGTTTGCTCCTTAGCATCAACTTCGGCGAAAAGAGGTGCTACCTGGTATTTGACCTCTTCACGCTCACGCGTAAGCTGAGCCGGATCTTTGATGATCGAAAACGCATATGGAGCGATAAGGGTCGGTGAGTTCCATATCTCCCCGACTTCTGCGTCAGAAGAGAATTCACCGCCAGGAAAAGCCAGCATGGTCGCAGCGACCAGGAATAGAATCAGGCCGGTTTTGACAGTCAGATTGCGCCTTCGATACACATCAGAGTTGCCGAGGCCGAATTCCAGCTTCCCGCCAACCGGGCGGCTCTTTCGTTTGCTGAATCGAAAATTGTCGAGGATTCCCATCAATCAGGAGTTTGGTTCGTCGGCGCCTCACTATGCGTTAACGACAGTAAGGATCCAATTGTATACCCCAGGAGAGCACCAAAAGTTGTATACCAGGGCCAGGCAAGCTGTTTAACATCATTGTAGACAAGGTCTAATGACGATACGTTCAAGCTAAATATCCATCCAGTTTCAGACGTCGTTCTAAGCGTCAGTATTATGGTAGCCATAATTACTATCGTCGCAAAGAATGAAATTATGGCGTCTCGCTCGTTCGCCCGGGAGCTAAATATCCCAAGTAAAAAGACGCCGAGCAATCCCCCATACGTGTAAGCGGCGATCGATAGTCCCAGTACGACGACCGGTTCAGTCGTCGATTCGAAGAGTGAGGCAAAGAAAATGAAGATCAGACCCCAAATCAGCGTAACGATACGCGATACCAGCAGTGAGTTCATCTTCTGACCTTTGATCCGGCTGATGAAATCGTTCCAGGTAGCTGATGCCAGGGCACTAAGTGATGATGACAGCGAACTCATCGCGGCGGCAACGATTGCAGCCAGAAGCAGTCCGGCCAGGCCGGCTGGCATCTCCTCTACGATGAAAAAGGGAAACACCTCGTCGGGTCGTGAAAGACCAAGATTGGCGACATCTTGACCACCATAGAATGACCACAAGAGTAATCCAAGAAAAAGAAAAAGAGCAAACTGGCCAAGGACAATGAAGGCACTGGCAACGAGGGCCTTCTGGCTGTCGCGCTGATTCTTACACGCCAGCAACCGTTGTACAATCAAGTGGTCGGTGCCATGCGAGGCCATCGAAAAAACGGCGCCGCCTAGTACGGCGGTCACAGCTGCGTACGGCGAAGTAAGAATTCCCCTTAGAGTGCTCGAAGAATCGAAATCAAACAGTTGCATTTTGTTCAGGTCGCGTGCGGTTGCCATCCAGTCAGCACTAACGAGCGTCAGCAGTAATCCAATCGCCAGTACTGCTCCGAGAACGTAAATGATGAGCTGCAGCACATCCATCCATACAACGGCCCTCAGCCCACCGATGAGCGTATAGAGGATTGTTACGAATGCAAGTACAACAATTATCAAAGTGTACGTGACCTCGAAAGTCCTGCCCAACAAGACAAAGTGGTCGAAGCCAGCGGCATCTGCAATAATTTTAACAGGTATTGCCGTCGCAAACAGTCTTACGCCGTCTGCCAGCAAACGCGTAATCATGAATGTACCGGAAGCACTTACTCGCATTCCCGAGCCAAACCTGTTCGACAGCAGCCCGTACGCGGTTGTGATTTCACCCCGGAAATATGCAGGAATGAAAAAAGCTGCTACTACAAATCGGCCAAGAATATATCCGATCGCCAGTTGAAGAAATACGAAACTGCCTCCGTACGCCACCGCCGGCACGCCCAGAACGGTAAGAGTGCTGGTCTCAGTTGCGACAATCGAAAGTGACACTGCCCACCACGGTAGCTGACGCGAACCAAGGAAGTAGTCCTCAACGCTTTTCTGCCTGCCGCCTGCATACAGTCCGAGTGCAGCGACTCCAATCACGTAGACGACGATGACCACATAGTCGAGAGGTGCTAACATGGATCAGAGTTTTTTATTTATCAATTCCAGAAATTCGTCTTCGGTTACAACGCTGATCCCGAGGTCACGAGCCTTCGTAAGTTTGGAACCGGCGCTGGACCCTGCAACAACAAAATCCGTCGATTTACTGACACTGGATGTCACCTTTCCACCGGCCGCCTTAATCATCTCTCCTGCCTCGGTCCTGGAATACGATGCAAGTGTTCCCGTCAACACAAATGACTTGCCGGCAGCCGGGCTGTCACCGGTCGACGAAACGTACTCAGATTCAAGACGCTCGAGATTCACACCTGCAGTCGCGAGATCATCAATCAACTCTCGATTCTTATCATTCTGAAACCAGTCGAACACACTTTCGGCTATCCGTTCGCCAATGCCATCAATATTGACAAGCTCCTCGATCGAGGCGTCCCCGATTTCCGACATTGATGAATGGTTCTGAACGATAGTCTCAGCCGTAGTCTTTCCAACGTACCGGATACCCAGACCAAAAAGGAGTCGCGACAGCGGCTGCGATTTTGAAGCCTCAATACCCGCCAGAAGGTTTTCGGCCTTTTTCGTGGCAAAACCGTCCAGTTGAACCAGATCGTTCGGTGAGAGCTTATACAGGTCAGATAGCCTCGTTACAAGACCATTTTCGACAAGGGTTACAGCCATTTTGGATCCGAGCCCTTCCACATCCATTGCGGACCGTGACGCAAAGTGCTCAACGAGTCGTATGAACTGTGCCGGACAATCAGAGGCAACACAATAATAGTCAGCCTCGCCTTCCAGACGAATCAGTGGTGTCTCGCAGGCGGGGCATGTATCGGGCATACGCCATGAACGCTCACCGCCTGTTCGCGCCCCGGGAATTGGCCCGACGACCTGAGGTATGACGTCACCTGCACGTTTCACAGTAACCTTGTCGCCAATCCGGATGTCGCGTGAAAGGATGTAATCCTCATTATGCAGTGTGGCTTGCGAAACAGTGACGCCCCCGATTTCAACAGGTTCAAGTACAGCCTCCGGTTTTATTGCACCGGTCCTGCCGACATTGATAACAATATCCTTGAGAATCGTGGTGGTCTCTTGCGCCGGAAACTTGTAAGCTATTGCCCAGCGTGGAGCGTTCGCGATGAAACCAAGAACGCGCTGATACTCAAGTCGATCAACCTTGACTACGATGCCATCAATTTCGTAGTCGAGAGCGTCCCTCCTGTCGATCCACAGGTTGCATGCTTCAATGACACCTTCGATACCTTTGAAAACCTGTCGGTGTTTGTTGGCAGCGAACCCCAACCGCTCGAGCCAGTCCAGGCCATCCGATTGCGTCTCCGGGGGCTCGGTGCTGGAAGGACCAACACCGTATGCAAAGAAACGCAGCGGCCGATCCGCAGTTGCGCGAGAGTCCAACTGACGTAATGATCCCGCCGATGCATTGCGGGGATTCGCAAATACCTTCTGGTCCTGCCTGGCGAGTCGCTCATTGAGATCAGCAAATTCACTCTTCCGCATGTAAACCTCACCGCGAACTTCCAGACTTGAAGGGAGATCTGTTTTTGACGCAAGACGAAGTGGGATGTCTCGAACGGTTTTCAGGTTGGCAGTAATGTTCTCACCGACACTGCCATCTCCCCTGGTCGCACCCCGGCTGAACACGCCATCGACATACGTTAACGCTACTGCAAGGCCGTCGATTTTGAGTTCGATGATAATGTCCAGTTCATTCTCATCATCAAGGTCAACACCTTTTTTGCATCGCGTATACCAAGCCCGGAGGTCGTCGTTATCGAATGCGTTCGAAAGCGACAACATGCGTTTCGGGTGAGATACTTTCTCAAACCTGTCAAGAGGTGCTCCACCAACACGAAAGGTCGGTGAATCAGGTGCACGCAAGCCAGGGAATTGTTCCTCCAGCGCGACAAGTCCATGGAACAGAATGTCGTATTCACCATCGGAGATAATCGGAGCGTCTTCGACGTAGTATTTCTCCTGATGAAATGCGACCACAGGTGTGAGGGCTGCAATGAGGTCCTCGGCACCTGCACGATTCAGATCACGTGGCGAAATGCCTTTGAGTTCCCGGATCAGGTTCTGAGAGGTTTGGTAGACGTCCATGTCTTGAGTGCGGTTCTAGACTGCACGCAAGCTACTACTGATTTGAGTCAGCGTCCACTTGAATTTCTTGATTCAAGAAATTCCCTGACATCGTCCCGGTCAATGGACAACATTGATGCGGCAGCATTCACCGGGTATGCCAGGCCTTCGATTTCAATCGCCATCCTGTCCAGGTGGTCCTCTACGATGATTCTGTTTACAAACCGGAACTGAAGTGTGTCAGAAGAATCGGCCCAGTATGGACGTCGCAGGTCCCGGTCCGTTCGGACCCGAATCGGATCAAAAACACCGGAGGTGGTGAATACCGACACATTGATTGTATCGGGCATAACGAAAGGTTGTGCAGATACCGACTCCGTGGGAAGCACCGACCCATCTCTCGCGCCCGGAATCAATTCTTCCACCGTGGTGCTTACGTCAGAGGCCGCAATAGCGCTGTCAGGGTTGTCCGGTCCGCTAAGTCTGGCAATTACAAACACACCAGTGGCAACTGACGCGAGTACGAGTATTCCGATACCACCCTTTCTGAAGTCAAATTTTGGCAGCACAAAGCGCTTCTTCGGCGCATCTGCAGTCTTCGGAGCAGGCGGTCTATCGCTGTTACGCTGCTCAGGGTTGACTGACGTTTCGGCATCCGGATCCGAAGTTATGCCCTCTGCGCTGCTGATGTCTGCCGCGGGTTTAGGTGCCGGGTCATCGTAGTCGGTGATTTCGGTACTGGATGCCTGTGGGACTTCGACCAGGCGGCGACCCGAGCCATATACACCCGCAGAGGCCTCTTTAAAGGCTGAAAGCACGTCTTCCGCCGGAAAGTCGACAGCATTGGCAAATCCTCGCAAGATCGATCTGATGTACACATCATTGAACATCTTGTCGCTGGCAAGCAGGTCAGTCTCAAGACGTCGCAGGACCTCAAGCGGAATCCGGGTATCTTCATGTACCTCAGTCAGCGTCCTTTCTGCCCGCGTCCTGATAGAACGCAGATCGGTCGCCAGACGCTCCAGGGCTGCCTTTTGTTCGCGAGAATGCATACGGTGATCGGGTGGTGGACTGCATACGGCCCTGCATGACAGGACCGTCATAATTGTATCGACGAAGGTGCCCTTTTGTTCAAGAGTTAAGATTACTAAATTCGGTCTCACCTCTGTAATACTCCTGAATGTGCTTTCCTTTGCAACACAGAATGAATCGTTCGTTTGCCATTCCAATAATACTCGTGCTAGTTGTTGCTTCGACAACTCCTCCGAATGCGGCAGCCCAGCTACTAGACGGTACGGAAGTTCTCATCGTCACGGCACATCCTGACGACGAGGCCCTTTTTGGCGGGATTGTCTATCGTTTGACAAAGGAATTGGGCGCAAAAGTGGACCTGGCAGTTGTAACCGATGGTGCAGGCGGCTACAAGTACTCCGTTCTTGCCGAACCGCTTTACGGATTGAATCTTACAGATCCAGCGATCGCGCGCGAGTACCTTCCCGGTATCAGGAAACGGGAACTGATGTCGGGCGGCAAATACATCGGTCTGAGGAATTACTATTTTTTCGATCAGCCCGACACTGGATACACTTTGTTTGCGGACTCAATCTTATCCGATGTCTGGGACAGTCCGGCGGTCAAAGAATGGCTTGTTTCAACGATGAACAAAGGGGGCTATGATTTCGTCCTCGTACACTTGCCGAGAGAAGGAACTCACGGACATCACAAGAGTGCATCGATCCTTGCATTGCGAGCTGCCCGGGATGCGAAAGTCCGGCCGGTGGTTCTTGGAGCATGGATTTCGACGAAGGATGCCGAAGAGGCAATCTCATTCACCGGACTGCCAAAATATCCAATAACTTCGGTCACAACGGAGAATCCGATATTTCACTTCGATCGAACCCGCACCTTTGGATTCAATGATCGATTGAACTACAAAATAGTGATCAACTGGCTGATTGCTGAGCACAAGACGCAGGGTACCATGCAGATGCTCATGAATGGCGGGGACATCGAAGACTTCTGGTTATTCGAAGAGAACCCCGAGGATTCTTTTAGTCGTACGGCAGAGTTGTTCGAGGCTGTAAATGCCAATTAGAAGGACAGCCTGATCCTGACTCAACAACAATCTTTTAGTCGGTAGTGTTACAGTGGCGTGCCGCTCGGTATATTGCAGTAACCGTAATCGGCCGGCGTCCACTTGCAGATACCGACGCGTCGTTCGGTGAGTCTTTTGCACCTTTCAGGAAAATGAAGTGTCCAAATATTTGTCGGTTTCGATAGTCACTATTCTGCTTGTCCTCGCTCCGTGCGGCATCCGGGTATATGGTCAAGTCGGGCCGTCCGCTTCGGGCGTCGCTAGTACGGGTACGGGTACACAGCCCGGATTCAACGTTGATACTCCCCGCAGCGATTCGCTACCAATTGTCATTCCGGATTCGCTGATAAAACCGTTGCGCAACCTTGTCGACGACGAACTACAGTCGCGGCTCGACAATATTGTTGCCTCCAATCAGAAACTGGCGCGGCTCGCCGCAGCAAACAAGATCGGGATTGCGCTCGTCGATCTTCGTGATCCACAGAACGTAAAATTTGCCCGCACAAACGGGTCCAATATGATGTATGCGGCTAGCCTGCCAAAGATTGCGATACTGCTGGCTGCAATGGATGCGATCGAAAAAGGCGAACTTCAGGAAACACCCGAGGTCACAAACGACATGCATTTGATGATTAGCCGGTCAAACAATGCAGCCTCGACTCGCATGATCGATCGACTTGGGTACGAGAAGATTTCCAGCGTACTTCAGGACCCGAAATACGAGTTGTACGACGAGGAATTTGGTGGTGGATTGTGGGTCGGTAAACGATACGCCAAAAGCGGTGGGCGAAATCCCGACCCCTTGAAGGGTCTCAGCCATGCCGCGACTGCTACGCAGGTAGCCCGATACTATTATCTGCTCGCGTTTGGCAAACTGGTCAGCTATGAGAGGTCAAAGCAAATGCTTTCGATCATGACGGACCCTGGAATACACCACAAGTTTGTAAACACACTGGACTCAGTCGCACCGAGAGCCAGGTTATTTCGTAAATCCGGATCGTGGAGGTCATATCATTCAGATTCGGTTCTTGTCTGGGGTCCGGTCTGGCGTCGCTACATTCTTGTGGCTCTTGTCGATGACTCAGAAGGCGAGAAAATCCTTCGTCAGTTAATGCTTGACGTTGACAGGTTGTTGAAACCAGCTGCAGAATAAAGGATGGTCATGTGTCAGAAGTACACTATATGACGGTGCGTAACGCACGCAATATTATTAAGCGGTTCTTGCGGGTAGTCTTTGACGTTCGTGAGGGAGAGTATAAGCGAGCTCTTCTCACCCAGGTCAATATATTTTTAATTGTCCTTGTTCTTTTGATCGTCAAACCGGTCGTCAATGCACTCTTTCTGTCTAACGTTGGAATAGAGCGGCTACCCGTTGTTTTTGTACTGGTCGCTATTGCAGCAATGGGCGTGTCAACGATATACGCCTTCAAGCTAGGACACACCCCCCTCAATAGAATTATTAACAGTACCATCAGCCTGACCGTATCTGGCTTTGTGGTGTTCTGGCTGCTGCTGCGTTTTACGCCGGAGAGCACCTGGATCTACTACGTGTTCTACGTCACCGTGGCGATCTTCGGTGTGGTTGCGACATCACAGGTATGGATCCTTGCGAATCTTTTATTTACGGCCCGCGAGGCAACGCGACTATTTGGATTCATAGGTGCCGGAGCAATTGGTGGTGGAATTACTGGCGGATATGTTACGAGTGTCCTCGCCCCTGTCATCAGCAGTGACAATCTTATTCTGCTTGCCGCCGGACTGCTTTTTTTATGCCTGCCACTTACCGCGTATATCTGGAAAAATGGTGCGACCGACCTCAGTACTCTGCAGCATGGCAAACGGATGACAGGCTTTGGCGAGCATCCAATAAAGATGATTCGTAACTCGCGCCACCTGCTCTATCTCGCCAGTATTGTCGGTATCGGCGTCCTTGTAGCCAAACTCGTCGACTATCAGTTCAGTGCACTCGCATCAGCGTCGATCGAGTCAGCGGACGACCTGGCTGCTTTTTTTGGTTTCTGGTTCTCGACGTTTAACGTCATCTCACTCGTTTTGCAGCTATTCATCACCCGACGTGTTGTCGGCATTTACGGCGTTGGGCTGTCACTATTCCTGTTGCCGTCTGCGTTGCTCCTCGGCTCTTCGCTGCTACTACTCTTTCCAATCCTCGGGATTGGCATTTTTGTGAAAGCAGCTGACGTAACGCTTAAACAATCGATCAACAAGTCTGCGACAGAATTACTCGCCCTGCCGATCCCCACAAACATAAAGAATCAGGCTAAGAGCTTCATTGACATCTTTGTTGATAGCGCGGCGACCGGACTTGGCGGTTTGATGCTGATATTTATGGTATCGGGCCTCGACCTTTCAGTGCGTTTCATCAGTTTACTAATCGTTCCGCTGACTCTAGTCTGGTATTACTTCGCAAACGGTGTCCGGAGAGAATACCTGTCATCATTCAAGATGAAACTCTCGTCGAGCGAAACTGGAGCAGTATCCGTTGAAACGGTCGATTCAGAAAACGTGGTTTCGAGTCTTAGGAGAGTGTTAAGAACAGGCTCTGAAACACAGGTCTTGTATATCCTGAATAAGGTGAGAGATCAGCATGAGACCCGCCTGGTCGAGGACGTTGTCTATCTTCTTGAAAACAGTAATGCAAAGATTCGCTCTGCTGCGCTTCAGACACTCTACTTCTTTTCATCTCCCAACGTGTCAGCGAGAGCAGCTCTGCTGGTTGAAGATCCCGACGAGCGGGTCAAGGTGGCTGCGTTTGAATACCTGATCGAACATGCGACAGATGGGCGCATCAAACTCATTGATACGTACCTCAAACACGAAAACGAATCGATTAATGCTGCTGCTCTTCTCGGACTTGCCGTCGAGTCACGAAACAATCCAGAAATGGCGAAGCTGTTTCAATTGGAGCGCCGAATCCAGGACAAGATCGACTACCTGTCGATCATCGAAGATCAACAGAAAACATCCCGGTATCGTAAGCTGATTCTCCGGTCAATTGGTCACGCGAATCTCAAGCAGCTTTATTCGCACATCTCAGAAGCGCTGCAGGATCCTGATCCCGAAATCGTAGATGAAGCGATTATAAGTGCCGGGGAATCACTGAACGATTCGTTTGTCCCCGAGATTAGCTCATTTCTGGCTACGTCGCGACACAGAGACAATGCCCGGGAGGCACTTGTTGTTGCGGGACCCGGAATATATGAGACGCTATTTGAGTCTATGGAGCACGAAGATCTTCCAATCGATGCAGTTCGCTGGCTGCCGAAAGTTGCGGAGGGAATACCGTCACAGAAGTCTGTATCGTTCCTATTTTCCTTGATCGAGCATCCCGATAACACCGTCCAGATCAATGCACTCCGATCACTGAATACTCTGAAGATTCGGCATCAACACCTTGTCGTAGATCGGAAAGACATCATCGAGTTGATCATTTCTGAGGCCAGGCTCTACCTGGATACGATCGGCGCCCTGTTTGTAGAGACGCAGCGATTTCAGAATCCGAGCTCAATGCACGGCTCTGATGTTCGTGAAGCAAGACAGACCTTGATCAGTCTGTTGGAGAGACGACTTGATGTAATTCTGGAACGTATTTTCAGACTTCTAGGTTTGAAGTATCCTCCCGAGGAAATAATACCGATCTACGAGGGCATTCAGAGTCACAACTCAGATGTTCGTACCAACGCTGTAGAGTATCTCGACAACCTGTTGTTTGGAAATCTAAAACGCTTGCTCATTCCGATCGTCGAGACAGCGATGATGCAGACAATTTCTGAGGAGACAATCAGAGATTTGAAGATTGAAGTTCCAACTCAAAAACAATGCCTCGAGAAACTGCTTCTTGCGAGAGACATCAAGGTTAAGACGACTGTACTCTTTCTGATCGGCGAACTGGAAGATCCATATTACATTCCGCTGCTAGAGGAGTATCGAAATCACAAGAATGCTAAAGTCAGGGACTTTGCTCAACGGGCTTATGACAATCTTCAGTCGACCTGATGCGGTTTGATCTCGCGATCTACTCTGGAGGCAAGGTTCATATGATCCGAAGCAGAGTTCTTCTTCAAAACGTTCGACATTAGCACGACGAAGTAGATTGCACCATCCGCACGCTCGACAATGGCGACCGAGTTCATATAGTTGCTCTTGTTACCGAGGTACTTTCCGCACGAGTATCCTTCCTCCTGCGCGCAACTGTATAGACTGCCCGACTTGAAATAGACCGCGGCAGTTTTGAGAGATGGAGAAGCAGCATATCGAATGCGCCTGTCAGTCATATAGAGGAGTCGTTTGAGTTCAAGGCTCGATTCCTGATCAACAACGCTTCCCGATTCCATGCGGACGAGAAATTTCATCAGTCCTCGAGCGCTACCAGCACTTCCTCCCTTGCCCGGAATGATTGAACTAGCACCACGGGTGA
>JABDKO010000265.1 GCA_013002165.1 Rhodothermales bacterium
GTGGTTTTCTTCTTGGCGGAAGACTTGCGTGCAGTAGTCTTCTTCTTAGCAGTTGACTTACGTGCTGCAGGCTTGCGGGCAGTGGTCTTCTTCTTCTTAGCAGTTGACTTACGTGCTGCAGGCTTGCGCGCGGTCTTCTTCTTCGCCGTAGACTTACGCGCAGTAGACTTCCGGGCGGTTGTCTTCTTCGCAGTAGACTTCCGGGCGGTAGTCTTTTTCTTTGCAGGAGCCTTCTTCTTTTTCGCAGAAGTCTTCCGTGCGGTGGTTCGTTTAGCCATGGTAATAAACGCGTTTGTTACGTGAGATTAAGTGGTGGTCGAATGGCTTCAACAAAGTTACGTCATTCCGAGCAATCATTGGCAAATTATTTCCAACTTTTACAAAAGAAATTGAAGTCAGCATACAACTCCGACATTGGTCGACACTCGAGCTACTGCAGTATCGACTCAAACTGTCCACGACATAATTCGACTAACATAGCCTCGACTACCAGCAACTTTGGTAACTGTTAAACACGAAGCCGACAACGGCAGCATCAGTGTCCCCGAAGGTGCAACGAGACATGACTATTCTAACGTGATGATGACGGATCTGATCGGAAAGCTACAGCTACCTTCTTGTGTCCTGGCTGTTGTGTCAATCGCACCTTCGTATCTGGTACTGGGATGCGTAAAACGACAAGTCGCTGGAGGCGTTTTGATTACGAATAGATTGTTGTCTGACGTTAATCAAGAGAAACAGTTGATAACAAACGCGCACTATGATATATAAATAGAGGATTTACGAAGCGATCATTGATTCACTAAAGCATTTGCGTAATCGATTACGTGGTTGAGTTTGGCTATGGAAATACAAGAACGCAGACGCACATAAATATGTGGATGCATAATATCAGAGATAACAAAATGAGTATCCCACATCTACAACGCCTCGTTATTATTCGTTCAGGGAGGCGGTAGCAAGGCGTCGTGTTCGCATGGGGAAACCGGACTAAACAACAATGACATGCCGTGTCCACGGCGCACAATATTTAGCAGAAATATGGGGATTTGACTACACGGTTTTGCGCACGTACGCACTCAGAATATATCCCCAATCATTGGGTAGTTGTCTAATCTGAAAGGCATAATTAGAGAACATATTCCAGATTAGAAGAATTCGTGTAGAGAGAAGAATCTTCAACGTTTGCACAGATATTTTCGAATATCGACACATTTTTGCGCAAGTACGTGTCATGTCTTTTTCTGCAATCATAGATCCAGACTGTTAAGTCAATCGAGAAGAAATGGAGATCAGCAAAGTAAATATCGATGCGGCGTTCGCGAAGTTCGATGGATATTGGGACCCCAAGATTGTCGCCGAATTGAACGGGCAAATGGTCAAACTGGCAAGGCTGAGTGGTGAGTTTATCTGGCACTCGCACGCGAAAGAAGACGAACTATTTCTAGTACTAGATGGAGTTTTGGAAATACATTTTCGAGACCGCGATACAGTAACTCTCTGCCAGGGTGAGTTGGCAGTCATTCCGCGAGGCGTGGAGCATAAACCAGTTGCCCGGGGCCAGGTGAGGTTGATGCTGTTTGAGCCATCCGGAACAATCAATACTGGAGAAATAGTGGACTCCAGAACACGTACCAATTTGGATCGTCTCGAATAGATCATAACTCGATAAAGTCGGACCCTGCACTTCGCAGTCCGAAAAAGGTGTTTTTAATCAGTCGTATATTAAGTACGAACAGTTGTCCGTGATCATCATCCGGACTTGCTCCCGTCGGGCTGGACAATGGAGTATCAGCTGACGAATAAAACCAGAGACAAGGTGACAGAGAAGGGTCGTTTACTATCGCTGTCCAAGGCAGCACGAAAGCTTGGCGTTCATCCTACCACCCTGCGCAGATGGGCAGACCAGGGTGACATTCTGGTTATGACAACACCAGGCGGACACCGACGATTCCCGCTATCTGAAATCGAGCGAATCAAAAGGACTGGCAGGCAAAGGAAGGGTCTGGCAACCGAAATAGTAGACCGGGTACGTGCAGACTCTCGCGAACGACTTGCGGCGCATGCCGGCGAAAGTTGGCTTCAAAAATTTGAGGACACGGAACGAGTAAGACTTCGGTCAATGGGTCAGGAAGTGCTGCAACTTCTGAAGGAGTATCTCGACGATAACAGCAGCGCAGGTTCCGACACTTCAAACCTTGAGCGCATCAGGAAAATCGGCACCGACTACGGGAGCCTGGCGGCAGGCGTCGATTTGTCACTGAGTGAATTGCTGGAGGCGACCTCCTTTTTTCGCGATAGTACCCTAGAGAGTGCTCTAATAAGTCGGGAAACCTCGGTCGATTCGTTTATGACTACATTCCGGGCAATTAACACCTTTTTTAATACCCTACTGGTCTCTGCTTCCTCAGCACACCAGGCGGGTTCCAGGTGACTCACCAGGTCGCGGCACAACCTGTGCTCGCACGAAGCCGCTTTTTGGACATCCTCCAAAGTTATGAATAGCTCCCGCAGGTGACGTAGTACCATGCGTTTCGTTCAATTACTCACGTCATCCGAACGTCTTACCGCTCAACGGACCCGCTGGCCGGAATTGTTCAGATCTGTCAAAGCATGCTCTTCGCTCGGTAAATCGTCCACAGCACAAATAGTCCGTTTGTACCTTTGGCGCGTACGGTCGATAGAGAAAGTACATAACTAAACGAATTATTAAGGCAGGTGGGAGCAACCGACTCGGACAAAACACTCAGGCTGGCATTCGTCACTCATAAGGTGGTTATGGGAGATGGGCAGGGTCGCGTCAATCTCGAAGTTATCCTGGAAGCCCTCCGTCGTGGTTATTCCATTACACTGATTGCATCAGATATAGACGAGTCTCTTCGCAGCAACCCTGCCGTTACATGGTTCGCGGTAGATGTGGACTCCGTTCCATCCGAGCTGCTTCGTAACCAGGTATTTGCGTGGAAGTCATCCCGGATACTGAAGAGGATTCGCAATCACGTTGATCTAGTCCTTGTGAACGGGGCAATCACATATGCTGACAGCGACATTAATGCGGTGCACATGGTGCATAGCGCCTGGCTGGCGAGTCCGTATCACTCATCCAGAGGGCATTATGACCCGGGAGCACTGTACCAGTTGCTGTACACTTTCGTAAATGCTCGCTGGGAGAGACGTGCTTTCAGAAAAACCAGGGCGCTGGTAGCAGTGTCCGGCCTGTTGGGTGAGCAGATTATCTCGCTTGGTATTCCGGAAGACAAAGTTCGCATTATCCCGAACGGTGTTGATGTCACAGAATTTCACCCGGGTCAGGACGCCGCTCCTCAAAGCATTCCTGAAGACATCCCTGAGGACAGAGTGGTGTGTCTATTTGCTGGTGACATCAAGCGATCTCTGAAAAACCTCGATTCGGTTCTTGAGGCTCTTCGTGAGCATGAGTCAGCGCTATTGCTTGTTGCCGGTGACACTACCGGAAGCCATTATCCGGAGCTGGCCCGGCGGCTTGGTGTGTCTGACCGTGTGAGGTTCCTGGGCTATCGCAGAGATTTACCCGACTTGATGCGACGCTCGGATATATTTGTATTTCCGTCGAGGTACGAATCATTTTCACTGGTTCTGCTGGAAGCCATGGCATCTGCCATACCTGTTGTGACAGCGAGCACAGTGGGTGCAGCGTCACTTGTGTCCGAATCGGCAGGGATCGTACTCGAAGATCCTGACGACGTCGCATCGCTATCCAGAGCGATGGGTACGTTGATCGCCAGCCCCGAACTGCGAGAGTCCATGGGTCGCGCCGGACGAGAGATCGCCAGTGCCTGCACATTTGCAAGAATGGCGGAAGACTATGTCGACCTCATCGAAAAGATGTGCGTAGCCGGCGAACCGGCAATGAAATCCAGCTCCGGATCGTAGTGGATAACCCCGACTCTATCGGGTAAATCCGATTCGCTCGCGGATTTCCGGATCGGGGGGCAATTCCCACAGCCGGCTGTTCGTCCCTACCGCTGCCAGAAAGCCAAATCCGTTTTCCACATTAGAAAACGCACCAGGTTGAGACAACGCCGCAATACTCACGTCCCCGGAAAATTGTTGTGACAACGAGTCCATCACAATAATTCGCATGCGGACATCCATCGATACAAGCTCATATGTGTCGACATCCTCGACGGATGGAAGAGGGGAGTAGTCGGAAAAATTATCGGCCACAAATTGCCGCACGAACGCCACATCTGACTGAAGATCGATGTCTACCTGCCAGCCCCCGGGTGTGGGGAATCCCTTCCCATTGTAATCGACCGGTATCGCGGGTAGTTGGATTTCTGGAAAGAAGAGAGAGGAGCCTAGCCGGTATACCATCTCAATATCAAACGGCGGCTGATCTACACCCGGCCATGTAACACTTTGGAATAAGGAATCATTGCGCTCCCACACATCCGAGATTACTGGTGCTTCAACAACCGGGATGGAAACTGAGGCCGAAGAGGAACGCCCGTCTCGCCCCGCAACCTCCAATACGTATGTCTCTCCAATTACGGGAGTGAATATAGCCTGGAAGACATGTCCGAATGTGCTATCGTCAAACATAACGCCGCGTTCGCCGGAGCTCAACAGAGGTCGAAGTTCTCCCCACTCCTCGACAAGACCACTACTCTTTCCGGTAGTTGTAACAGTTACATCCAATGGAACGGGTTCCATTTCCCTGTCGAGTTGCGTTCGCACCGGGATTACGCGCACACGCTGTGTGTCAGCAGTAGAGATGAATCCAAATAGTGTGAAATGGGCATCCCTATCAGAGAATGGAGTAATTATGGTATCTCCCTGACAGGCCGGTCCTATAGCCACAAGCACCATCAACAGTACGACAGCAAACCGAGACTCGTATTTCGCGGATTGGATGCTAATCATGAGCTAAGGCCTATCTGCAGCCGTACAGCAGGATCGATTATGGGAGCTTCGACGACACTCGTTCCGAGGCTGCCAAAGAATCCAAACCCATTATGCACATTGGACAATGCTCCAGGTTGAGAGCTACGTGCCTCGTCTGGAGAACTGGAGATGAAAGCCCATGTCGAATCGCCTACGAATATTCTGATCCGGCGATCTGTCAGTACCAGTGGAAAAGTGGAGGGATTTTCAACTGTGGGTGAATCGGAATACCTCGATAAATTCTCGACGATGTGTCTACGAAGCAAACGGATATCCTCATTCAGATTCAGCTCGATGGTCAAGCCATCTTCTGTAACTTCTCCAAAGGCATTATGGTAAAAAGGGACCGCAAACTCGTCGGGTCGCAGATTTGTTGATGCGAAGTATAACCATGTCGCAACTCTGAACGGTTGTTGAAAAACACCGGGCCAGACGATACGCTGGTGAATCTCACCGTCAACGTCAAAGTAGTCGCCAAGTACCGGTTGAGATACAAACGGAATACTTGTCGTTGCTGAGGAGAAATTTCCATCAAAACCCTCTATTCGCATCTCGAAGGCGTCGCCTGAGTTCGGTGTAAATATCGCTCTGTACACGTGACCGAAAGTCGAGTCTGAGAACTGAAGGCCGAGATCACCAGTCTCAAGCTGTCGCCGGACCGGCGACCAGATGTCGACTCGCCCCGAGTTGAGTTCAGTTGTTGTGACGACTGCCTGCAGGTCAGTCGGTTGGTCATCTCGTTCGAGGCGATTGCGAACCGGCACTATCCGGACCAACTGCGTATCCGATGTCGAAATGAAGCCGTAGATCGAAAAATGTGCATCCCGTCCCGAGAATGGGCTGATGATGGTATTATCGTCGCAGCCGGTAGCGGAGACGAGAAGGACTAATGTCAACAAAAGTCGAATGATGGATTCTGAACTGGTCATTAGAATTCCAACCTCGCGCCAAGTGACGGGATTGCCGGAAGTTGTTCGATGCGATTCAAAGTGAACAAGTCGAAATAGAAAAGATTCGCCCTGTTGTAGGCGTTCACGACTCCGGCGCGAAGCATGCCGGAAAAGCGAGTCGTTTCGAACTCCTTTTCCAGCCACAGGTCGAGGCGATGATAGTCTGGAAGTCTGGACGCGTACGGCTCCTCGTACAGTACCCTTGTTTGTCCGGGATCCGAAAGGAGATCGATATCACCCTGCAATAGCAGCCAGTCATCAAACCCGACGGCCTGGGTATATGGAAGTCCGCTGCCGTACTGCCATTGAGCCGTCAACGTCAGTTCGCCGACGTCTGCGCGGACAACAGCATTGACCTGATTTCGTCGATCATGAGGAGGCGAATATATATCCTGAGAAACTCCGTAGAACGTCCCGAACACTTCTCCCTCAAGTGCCTGATATTCTGTTCGAGCTCTTCCCAGTCCCAGATATGCATAGAGCTGTTCGTAAGTAACTTCAATCCGGGCATCGAGTCCCTTAACAGATCCGGTAGCTGACTGCAACGCGGTCGTGAATTGCGGGAATGCATCCCATACTGGTACGGAAAGGTTATCAAGGTTCTTGTAGTACCCTTCAAGTGATGCCCGCACATACGTCCGAGCAACCGGTTGTGCAGATCCCTGCCAGCCGGCGATGATATGTGTGGCGCGGGGTATTTCGGCTGATTCAGACAGGCCGGTCCATACTGTAAAGATATTCCCGGCATCCCGTTCGTCACTCAGACCAACGATTCCCTGGTGGTACAAACCTGCTGCGATAGAGACATTGTGCCGCGTATCTCGAATCCCGAATGGGAAGGCTAGTCGGGCTCTTGGCTCGAACGTAAGCTTGTCCTGATTCGGATAGGCCTGGAAACGTGCGCCGAGCGTTACCGAAGCTTCACGCGGAAGTCTGATTTCAAGTGTGCCGAAGCCGCCGGTCTCTGTCACCGTCGACGAATCCTCATCGGCGATTTCTTGAAACGCACCATTTAATCGATACGACAGATCCGTTTCATTATAGAAGAGGCCTGCCGTCAGTTTTCCGTATCTCGAGAACGTCGAAAACTGCTGATTGATCGACAGACCTGAGATTTTTGCCAGTCGCTCGGGGTCTCCTCGTGGCCCGATCTCCGTTTCGAAAATCGAGTGCGATACCGTCAGGTCTCCTCGAATAGGTAATCCGCGAGGAAGAAACGAAACGGTGCCGCCAACACCGAAATTATCCCAGGATATAAGGCTTGTATCGACTGGGGCGTTGTTGTCGATATCTCCCCGAATCGTAAGCCTGGTACCAGCGATGTCTCCACGGTCATACGAGTGGATGTATGTACCTGAGAATGACAGACTCGACGATGGTTGGGCGTGCAGTTTGACAAAGCGATCGCCGAATTCATACGGAAGCTTCTGCCCGTACAGATCCGGCACTAGAAGAGAGACCAGGGACTCGCGAATCGAGGCGACGACAGAGACATAGTCTTTGACAACCGGCCCTTCAAGGTGAAGTGTGCTTAAGAACGGGGAAACACTCAACGATCCAGCGTATCGATTCTTGTTGCCATTCCGCGATTGAATGTCGATGACCGATGATATTCGGCCGCCGTGCTCCGCTCCAAATCCTCCGGCGTACACGCTGGCCGTATTGACGATGTCTGATGGGAAAGCCGAGTAAAATCCGAGAATGTGGAACGGCTGATACAATTGTATCCCATCTATCAAAACGAGGTTCTGTGTTGGCTCGCCACCACGAATGAAAAGTTGCCCTCCTCGATCGCCGGCCGACACAACGCCGGGCGTGGACTGCAGTACGCTGACGAGGTCTCCACTGACTCCCGGGATAGGAATTCTGTCGATGTCAGCTCCTACAATCGTCTGCAGTCCGGCCGTCACTATCGCACCACTGGATCGCTCAGCTTCAACAACAAGTTCTCCGAACTCCGTTGAGGAAGGTCCCAGCGACAGGCGCAGCGTCTGAAAGCTTCCTCGTTCTATTGTGACGATCTGTGATTTGGTTTCGAAGCCAATAAAACTTACGAGCAACTCGAACACTCCAGTCGGTGCATTCGAAAACAGAAACGAGCCATCTCCGTCAGTAACGGTACCGGTCACTTGCTGACCGTTATTGTGCAACACGACATTCACTCCCTGAAGGGGTTTGCCGTTTGTACTGTCGGTAACAAAGCCGCGGAGTCGGGCCTGCTGCGCGCTGGCTTCCGTTGTGCCAAGACACAAAATTGTGAGCACCGTAAACAGGGATACGAGGTGGATGACTTTCATGCCGTGATCGAAGTTTTCTGTGGCGCTTGATAAAAAGGTAGCAGAGGGAGTCCAAACACTCTAGGCATTTTCACGAGTATACCCGAAACGTTACTCTTCACACTTTTCGCCGGGAGTAATGTACGTGCCATCCGGTACACAGTATTCGAAACTTTGCCGGGAGCGCCCCAGGCGCCCATCATTCCGATGATAGAAGTACGCGGGAGATTGGGTACTATTGGATCGAATTTCGAGGGCGAACGGGTTGGCGCAACGGGTCTGAGGGTAGACAATTTGTCCCGGTCAATGCGATGCACCGGTCCTGCTAATGCTGAAACCACGCTATTTTTGTCATTCATGAGAATTGCGATATCGGTTTTCGACATCTAGATTGTACCTGACGCAAAGCAATCACTCCTGGAATGGCATTTAATCCAATTCTTGCCGAGCGCCTGCGGAAGGCCTTTGACGGTGTCGATGTTGTCGAAAAAAAGATGTTTGGCGGTCTGGCAATCATGTACAAAGACTACATGTGCTGCGGTATCCTTGATGACAGACTGATGCTCCGTGTTCCGAAAGAAACACACGACCGGTATCTGGCGATGCCCTTTGTCGAAAAGATGGATTTCACCGGTCGACCTATGAAAGGATTTGTGTATATCATACCGGAGGGAATCACGACGAATGCCGATCTTCAAGGCTGGGTCGAAATGGCAATCAAGACAGTGGAATCATTTCCAGAAAAAGAGAAATAGCATTATGATCCATCCAACATCAATTCTGATAACCGTGTTAGTACTGGCTCTATCGGGCTGTCAAGATGCTGACATGGATGACCACGCGAGTACGGCAACAGAGGTCGAGTTCTATTCAAGTGACACGATGGGCAACTTTCCTTTTTCCGAGGCCGTCCGGGTGGGCGATATGCTTTTTATGTCCGGCCAGATTGGAACGCAACCCGACGGGTCCGGACTGATTGAGGGCGGCATCGGACCGGAAACTCAACAGATAATGGAAAACATTCAGGCTACTGTTGAGAAGTATGGCTCGGATATGGACCACGTAGTCAAATGTCTGGTGATGCTTGCCGACATCAGTGAATGGCCTGCGATGAATGATGTCTACAAGGACTTTTTCCCCAATAATAAACCGGCTCGAAGTGCATTCGCTGGAAGTGGACTGGCGCTGGACGCGCGCGTGGAAATTGAATGTATCGCCGTAATACCGTAATCAATTATGAAAGACAGACGCCAGTTCTTGCGTGAGGGTAGCTCCGCCCTCGGAGCGCTGATGACAGTAAATGCGATTGGTGCGACATCTCTATTTAGCATTTCCTGTGCGCGTCGCGAAGCCGGTGCTGCATTCGTCAATCTGTCGGATGCCGAAGCCGCCGACCTTGAAGCCGTGGCCGAGCAGATCATTCCCGCCACCGATACCCCGGGCGCACGTGAGGCCGGAGTCATCTATTTCATTGATACCGCAGTCACCGAAGGGATGCCATTTGCTGGTATGCTGCCGTTCCTGAAAGATGGAGTCAAAGAACTCGCCGGCAAACTGCAATCATCGGGTTCGACGGCAATGCGCTTTGCCGATGCTGAACACGACGTACAGATTTCTCTGCTTACCGAGATGGAGCCCACGCCATTTTTCGGGATGGTCTCAACCCTGACGAAGATTGGCTTCTTTGCAGATCCGAAATATGGTGGCAATAAGGACAAGGTTGGCTGGGAGCTCATCGGTTTCGATGACAGGCATGCCTGGCAACCGCCATTCGGGTACTATGACGGACAGCTGATGGCGGAGGAGCGCGATGAATCTTAATGCCATGAAGACCTACCAGCCGTCCGAGGAAGTCGACTTCGTAATTGTCGGTTCGGGAGCGGCAGGAGGTGCTCTTGCGATGGAATTGTCCGTCGCCGGGTTTAGTGTCGTAGTTCTCGAGCAAGGGCCATTTGAGACCAACGTTGATTTCGGTCACGATGAACTGGACCATCTATTTTACCAGAAATACGTTGGCGGACCGAAGGGTGAATACCCTCAGACCTTCCGTCGATCTGAAGACGAGGAAGCGGTCGTACAGGACTTTCTACCTCCCTTGCTATATGCCCGCATGGTAGGCGGAAGCAGCGTTCACTTCACCGCCAACTACTGGCGCTTCAGGGAAATTGACTTTAACGAACGATCGGTCCTTGGCCCCATTGCCGGCACGGGCTTCGCCGACTGGCCTATATCCTACGATGATCTCGAGCCATATTACACTAAAGTCGATTGGCAGATCGGGGTTTCAGGTACTCCTGGCCCAACCGATTCGTATCGGTCAAAACCGTACCCTCTTCCACCGTTACCCGTAAAGTCGTCAGGAGTATTATTTGACAAGGGCGCAAAAGCCCTGGGATGGAGGTCGCAGCCTTCGTCGATGGCCATCTTATCCCAACCCTACAACGGCCGGCCTGGATGTGTTCATTGTGGGAAGTGCATAGCGTTTGGCTGCGAGATGAACGCAAAGTCTTCGACACTTGCCGCCGCAATACCGGTGGCCATCGACTCGGGCAACTGTGAGGTCCGGGCCGAGAGCACGGTTACACGTATCGAGACCGATGAAAATGGTCGAGCCAATCAGGTGGTATACCTCGATATTGACGGCGTAGAACATGCACAAAAGGGTAAAGCCGTAATTGTGTCAGCGAATGGCGCGGAGACACCGCGTCTACTATTGATGTCCGAGTCTGCCCAGCATCCCAATGGGTTGGCCAACAGTAGCGGCAAGGTTGGCAAGTATTTGATGTTCAACATCTCTCCCTCGTCGTTCGGAGTTTTTGATGAACCTCTGAATGAGTTTAAAAGCGTGCAGGTCACAAGGATCCTTCTGGACTTCTACAACTCGGATCCCAAACGCGGGTTTTATGGAGGAGGGGGTCTCGACGCTCGATTCATGGGGATTGGTCCTGCGTACTACTCACTAGCCTGCATGCCACCTGATGCACCAACATGGGGCACGGGATATAAGGCTGCACTGGCTGACTACTATACACGAACCATGACGGTTATGGGGCACACGACATCGCTGGCACTTGAGTCGAACAACATCACGCTGGATCCAACCTTCAAGGACAAATGGGGCCGTCCCGCTATTCGGACAACCTATAAAGATCATCCGGATGACCTCGCAACCGCCAGGTTCATGACGGATCGATCACGGGAGTTGCTGGATGCTGCAGGTGCCCGTCAGTCGTGGTCCGATCCTGTCGTCGAGGCGGTACTAGGCGCCCACCTGTTGGGGACATGTCGGATGGGAGATGATCCAGCCGAGTCAGTCGTTGACCGGTATCACAGATCACACGATGTTCCAAATCTGTTTATCTGCGATGGCAGCAGTCTCGTCACTTCAGGGCGAGGTCAGCCGACGATGACGATTCAGGCCCTGGCTTTCCGTGCAGCAGATCATATTGCGGAGTTCGCTCGTCAGGGCACGTTGTGACAAAGTTTATTCGTCGGAATTATTTCTCATCGAAACACAGTGCAGATAATGGCTAAAGTAGTTGGTCTGGGTGGTGTCTTCTTCAAGTCATCGGATCCGGGAAACCTTGCGAAATGGTACAAGAGTCATCTGGATCTTCCGATTGATGTAGACAACCCGTCGTATGGAGCCTCGTTTCAGTCGGCTGATGTTCCTGCCGGTGGCTACCAGGTGTGGTCGCCATTCAAGGCGGATACAACGTATCTGAACCCATCGAAGAAGCAATTTATGTTTAATCTGATGGTGGATGATCTTGACGGTGCCCTCGAACAGGTTGCAGCCGGAGGCGCCGAGATCGTTGGCGAAATAGACGAGTCGGAATACGGAAGATTCGGCTGGTTTATCGATCCGGAGGGCAACAAGGTTGAGTTATGGGAGCCTCCAAAGCCATCTGTATAGACTTTTACACCGTTCGTCGTTTTTGGCTTGACAATATTCTGCCGATTTCAATAAATAGATAGACTCGGCAGGTATAGCATCTGTTCGAGCACGCATTAGCATGGAGGCCGAATATGCGAATCTTGCTTGCAACCGCATTTCTATTTGTTGTCGGATGTAGCAGTACTGTGGAGCCCGATCTGGATGATATTCAGAGAAATGCTATTATCGGTAACTGGAACAAGTACGAGAATGTGGATGTGTGGACCCCGCAGGGATTCCGGTTCCAGGTTGGTTTCCGCGCCGATGGCAAGTATCAATTCGTAACCTTCGACTTCACCGAGATCTCCGGAACGTGGGAGTACAACGGCAGCGGCCAGATTCTTATTCAGGATAGCGTCTGCCCGGCCAAGGGAGCCTACAGCTACTCGGTCGAATCCGGAACATTGGAGCTGGCTTCCGTCGACATTGCCGATGACGGCTGCGGGCGCTCCGCCCGTCTTGCGGGTCAGTGGCTTAGGTCCGGAACACTCGATCAGTAGCAGTCAAAGTAAGTCCCTCAAAAGAAATTGCACATCCAGCAATCTGTCGCTCGGGCAACGTGCAGCTTTTCAGAGCAGAAAAAGATACCTCTTCCGGGTATGATTTGAAGTCATTGGTGTTAACAATGAAAGTGGTGATCATTTTCTGATCAGCCGTATACACTTTCTGGTAGACCTGATGACGTACCGACTACTGCTTTCAACGATACTTGCCTTCGTTATACTATTCGATTCCAGCGGCCAGGTTGTAATTAACGAAATTGATTACGATCAACCCGGCACAGACGATGCGGAGTTTGTAGAGATTTTCAACGGGGGAATAGTGTCCGTAGACCTCAGTTCCTATACGCTGGAACTTGTGAACGGTACGGGCGGAGGCGCATCCATCGATGAAAGTATTCCCTTGACCGGCTCGGTCGCACCCTTCGGATACTACGTTGTGTGTCAGAGCATCGTTACGGTTCCCAATTGCGACCAGGAGTCCATAGCATCTTTCCAGAACGGATCTCCAGATGCAGCGGGCCTTCGTGATGGTACAAATGCACTCGTGGACGCCGTCAGTTACGAGGGGGATACCGGCGCTCCGTACACGGAGGGTGCCGGCACGAGCGCGGCAGATAATTCGACGAACGACCATGTCGGCCTTTCGAGGTCACCGGAAAGCCTGGACACCGACAACAACGACGCGGACTTCACATTGCGGTGCTCGACCGCTGGAGCGGTCAATTCGCTCGAGAGTACAAATTGTGATACGCTGCCGGTCGAGATTGGAGAAATTCGACTTGTCGTGAACCGCGCCAACATGGTCCTTTTGTGGGAGACGTTGAGCGAAATTGACACCGATGGTTTCGAGGTGCAAGAGCTCACAAGCGGGAGTTTTGAGTTCAGGGGATTCGTTCCTGCGCATGGATCACCGGGTGACTACAGGTTTGATATTGGTAGTCGTGGTCCGGGCGAATACACGTTCCGACTTCGCATTATTAATTCGGACGGTACTAGCGACTACTCAAACAGCATCGAAAGCCTGATAGATTCTCGCAAATCAATAACCGTCTCTGATGCGTATCCTAACCCGTTCGAATCTGTTACAGACTTGCGCGTCAGCAGTGGCCTCACGCAGCGAGTGCGAGTCACCGTTTATGACGTTCTTGGCCGGACCTTGGTTATGCTTCTCGATGAGTACATGGATACCGGCGAGGTGAGATTGTTGACCATCGACGGAAGTAATCTGCCTGCGGGCGTCTATTTCTACACCATCGAGGGAAACAACATAGTAGTCACGAAATCGGTTGTGCTGTCCCGATAGAAATCCTGACTAAATTGAAATCCGCGTATCTGGCGGAGCCGGGTTCTATTTATAAACCACGTGTGAAGTGACGATAACGTCTTTGTCCCACCGTTCCACTGCTTGATGTCATTACCCGATCCAGATAAAAACGCTGCACTTCAGGCCCTTCAGATTGAAGCGGGTCTTGAAGCGTATGACTCTGCATTGACGGTGAGAGAGGCCCGCCACCTGCTGCGCCGGACATCATTTGGAGCCGACCCGACTGTAGTGCCATCTTTCGTTGGCCGTGTCGGAAGCGAAGTAGCCAATGAAATCGTCGACGAAGCGGTTGGCTTCAGCTTGCCGGTAAATCCGGCCTGGGCCAACACAAACGCGCCGGGCTACAATGCTTCGGACGAAGAGTGGCAGCAATACACCGACAACACCTTTCTCTGGCTTGACGAATACAGGCGAGACTGGGTGACGTTGATGCTCGAACGAGGCCTCATTGAGAAAATGACCGTGTTCTGGCACAACCACTTTGTGACGAACCAGGAAATGTACTTCCACGCGCAGGTAGCACACAGATACATTTCGGTGCTTCGGTCACATGCCCTCGGCAATTTCAAACAGCTGGTGTATTTGATCGGCCTCGAAGGGGCAATGCTAATCTATTTGAATGGTGTCGACAACGCTGCGGGAAGCCCGAATGAAAACTACGGGCGAGAGTTATTGGAACTGTTTACGATGGGAATATTGAATGGCGACGGAGAGAAAAACTACTCCGAGGACGACATTCAGCAGATAGCTCGCTGCCTGACCGGATGGCAGTTCGACTGGGTCGGCCTACATCCGTACTTCGATAACGGGCGCTTCGACTCCGGGTCGAAAACGGTTTTCGGAGTTGAGGGTACGTACGACTATGATCAGTTGATAGATCTCATCTTCGAGCAGCGCGGGCAGGAAATCGCTCAATACATCTGCCGAAAACTGTACCGGGAGTTTGTGTATGAAGCACCGGACGAGACCATCGTTGACTCGCTCGCTTCAACGATGATTGCGAACGACTTCGAAATCGAGCCGGTACTCCGCGAATTACTGGCTAGTGCTCATTTTTTTGATCCGCTGGTGATCGGAGCAAAGCTGAAGAGTCCTCTCGAAATGAAGGTTGGATTCTTTAAGGAAGTCGTGGCACCGCTCGAGCCGGACCTGGTACAAATAATACCGTGGGCTTCGTGGGAGCTCGAGCAAATACTTTTGAACATTCAGAGTGTAGCAGGCTGGCCACGTCATCGAAACTGGATTGATACACGCACAATTCCCTCACGTTGGGGGGTTATCGATTGGATGGTATGGGTCGGCGAGGAAGAAGACCGGTACTCTCTCGATCCATTCATGAACGCAATCACAGATCCTACCGACTCACAGATAGCGTTCAAGTTTGCCACTGCCGTTGTCGAGGCACTGTTTGCACCGGAGATTTCCGATCTCGATATCGAAGTTATCACCACGCCGTTTTCGGGGGACCTCAACTCGAATCCGATTCCATCGGAAATAGCCAACGGCCCCGAGTATCGTATAAACCTGGCCAAAATGTTTCTGTCGGGTATTCCATGGTACGAGTGGAGCCCGTACAACACTGAACTGGACTGGGTGAAAAGACTTTTTCTAGCGCAGATTACACGACTCCCGGAATTTCAAATGACCTGAAATGTGTCGACCTAAAAATATACTAGAGACTGGTCCGGGTCGTAAAGGGTCGCGCCTTTCCGATGGTGAGGACCACGCCCACGACCACTGCGCATGGTCACGAAGAAGCTTCCTGTCGACCCTCGGGATCGCCGGCGTTGGAACGGCTATGGTTCAGGGAGGCATACCGGTCAGGGCGATTGCCGAGTCCCTCGTGTCGCGAAGCCTCGCCGGTCAACCCTCCGAAAGAACTCTGGTCCTGATTCAGTTGGACGGTGGCAATGACGGACTCAATACAGTAATCCCCTTCAACAATGATTTGTACTACAATGCGCGGCCAACTCTCGCGATTCCAAGATCAAACACACTCGAGATCACTTCTGAACACGGGCTCCACTCGTCACTGAGTGAATTCAGGTCATTATTCGATCAGGGAAAGCTCGGTATTGTTCAAAATGTTGGCTATCCCGCGCCAGACCTGTCCCATTTCAGATCAACAGACATCTGGGCGACAGCCTCGAACTCCAATGAGTACATCTCGACTGGCTGGATGGGTCGCATGCTGAACAATGAAAACCCAAACTTTCTAACTGAACCGCCTGAGCATCCACTTGCTGTGCAGATAGGCGGTCCGGGATTAATGTTCAGAGGGCCCGCCACAGCTATGGGAATGTCGGTGCGCGACCTGGATCGATTCATACAGTTCATGCAGGACGGTCGATTCTACACACTCGAAGGACTTCCTGAAACGCCGGTCGGCGATGAAATGTGGTATCTCCGTAACACGGTCAACTCTGCATTTCGATACGGATCAGTAATTCAGGAGGCATCAGAAAACGGGTCAAACAGTGTCCCGTATCCTGAAAACTATCTGGCTGAAAGCCTTAGTGTTGTTGCACAGCTGATCAAGGGTGGTCTCCAGACGAATATCTATATGGTAACGTTGGGCGGGTTCGACACGCATGCCAGTCAGGGCGACGAACATTCGTCGCTGCTAAGTCAACTATCAAGTGCAGTTGCTGCGTTTCTAGACGACATTCCCGATGGTCCCGTGAAGGACAATTTGCTTCTAATGACGTTCTCCGAATTTGGAAGACGAATCTACGAGAATGGATCAGAGGGGACGGATCATGGGACTGCTGCGCCGATGTTTTTGATAGGCAATGCCCTTAATGGAGGCTTCTATGGTAGCGAGCCCGATCTGAGCAACCAGGATGAAGGGGGTAATCTGATTCACACCACGTCTTTTCAAAGTGTATACGCCAGTGTACTTTCAGGTTGGTTTGGTCTGAACGCTGCAGGTGTGTCTTCGGTACTCGGATCTGAATATGAGTCGCTGCCGTTGTTTGCGTCCGGGACATCAGTCGAAGATCTTCCGACCCTTGCGAATGTCAAACTCCTGGGTAATTATCCCAATCCGTTCTCAGATCGAACCGCGATCAGGATCCAGCTGGCTCGCCCCGAGAACATCACGATAAACGTATATGATATTGGAGGCCGCCACGTCGCCCAGTTGGTGAATGGACAGGTCGCTGCGGGAGTGAGTGAATTTGAGTTCGGCGGTGCAGGTCTCGCAAGCGGAATATATCTCTACAAGGTTACCGGCCCATCGATTTCGGAGTCGGGCAAGATGCTGCTCAACCGATAGTTGAGTCCGGAACATCTACACAGTAATCGTCCTTCAGGCTATCCTGCCGTATGGAACTGACTTGCAGATAGGTGATAAGGTTACGATTGGGTTCGTCTGAAACTCACGCAGAATCTGACACTGCGGTCTTGATCTTGTCCTTGCCTAGCAACTCTTCAGGATCCGCCTTGTAGTATCTGCCGAGAACTTCAGCAATGAATTCCTTCATTAATGAGGTTGCATCCTGAAGGTCAGTACTTGGAATTATGGTCACGTCCAGACGCTCTGACTCCGAGAGAAGAAAAGTCTGCAGCGCCCAGATCGATTCGAAGTTATCCATGTAACGTTGCGATCGTCTCGATGACAGCATTTTGCCTCGACCTTTCAGCTGCTTGCGTAGATTCTTTTTCTTGGTCGAGGCGACGATAACAGGTACAACTATTGCATCGATTTTGGATTCAAGCTCTCTCATAAGTTCGGGATGCATATGCACTCCTTCAATAATGATCGAGACGCCTTCCGTCACGGCGCGGTCAAGAACAGCCGAGATCGCAACACCAACCCTCTCGGCCTGCGTCAGGTATCCGATTTCGAGCGAATCGGTGTCACTGATGGAGTCTACCGAATTTGGTATGGCACGGTAGGCACTAAATGACGATTCGTGAAGTGTCGGAAGCAGTCTCTTCGGAAGCATGATCCGCATCACTTCTCGCAGCATGTCAGTCGACTGAGTCCTGACGATATTCAGACTGTGAGATAGCTCGGCTGCGATGGTGCTTTTGCCAGACCCGGTTGTCCCCCCGATCAACAGTACTAGGGGCGTCCCGCTGCTGTTGAATTCGAGCCAGAGCAGGTACCTGTGAGCACTCTCCTTACTGGTGAATTCCAGAAGATGTTGATACACCAGTCGGGCGATGTGCGAAGAGGAAACAACTGTCTGACCAAGGCTTCGCACGCTGGCTTCAACTGCCTGCAGCAGATGCTCCATCTGTTCCGGACCAAGCGCGCATATATCGAGACTCTGCTCCAGAAGGACACGCGAAAACGGACTTATCACCCCGTCTCGACCCGTGACCGTTATCGTAAACTGCTGTCCGCGAGCTCGATACCGACTGAGGACGTCGTCCAGTTCTAACGATGACAGAGCCTTCGCTACGACTCGGCGAAGCTCCTCTTTCGTGACTTCGCCGCGACTGGATAGCTTCTCACGCGTCTCGTCTGCTACTCGATAGGCTTCGTCAAAAGATAGGCCGGCCTTGACCAACGATCTGGTAAGAATTCCCCGCAGAAACGGGACTTTTTCACCCTCAGACTTATCGACAACATAAAGGGCCATGGAACGACGGATTCGAGTATCTTGGATAAAGAGCGTTTAACGACTGGTCTGGAGAAAAGATCATTCCACTGTGTTGTCCGTGACAGGAAAGTACAGGAATTATATTGCCCCGGCTGAAACTACGTGAACACAACGATGGACTGTCAACCGCTCCAGGATCTATTCAAAGAGGCTTCCTCCTGAGATAAGTCTATGAGATATCTAAACTCTGATGATGCCAGACGCGTGTTGTCGATGCCGGTTGCGATCGATCTGATGCGAACTGCATTTTACGACCTGGGGAAAGGTATGGCTCAGGTACCCGTTCGCACATCTTTTACTATGGGATCGACCGGCCGGAATCGAGCACTGGCAATGCCTGCTGAAGTAGCATCATTTGCCGCAGGCTTGAAGTTCATTACGGTCGTACCGTCCAACAGAGAAAAGGGACTGCCCACATCAAGTGCCGTCATACTCATTGCCGATGCGGAATCTGGCAACGTTCGCGCTATTATCGAGGCGGAAGCGTTAACAGCTATTCGAACCGGTGCAGGATCCGGCCTTGCCACTGACCTGCTAGCCGACCCGGACGCATCCGTGGTCGCAATCTTTGGTGCAGGCGCTCAGGCGGAGACTCAACTGGAGGCTGTATGTTGTGTCCGACCGGTTACGACGGCACTTGTGTTCAATCGAACCCGCGCAAACGCCGATGCGTTTGCGCGTCGGATGTCATCACGACTGAATATTGAAGTCAGAGTTTCAGAAGACCAGCAAGAACTGCAATCTGCAGACATCATCTGTACGGCTACGGCATCAGTTTCACCTGTTCTGGAAGCACGTCACCTGAAATCGAAGGTGCATATCAACGGAGTCGGCTCCTACAGACCTGATATGGCTGAAATTCCGGCAGATGTAGTGACCAACTCATATGTCATTGCTGATCACTTACCTGCGTGCTTTGCCGAAGCGGGGGATATTCTTCAGCCGATTGCAAGCGGAGCTATTTCGGACTCACATATTGCCGGCGATCTTGGCGGTATCCTCACTGGCCGTGTGCGGGCAATAGACAAGCCCTGGACATTCTTCAAATCGGTTGGCGTAGCTTGCCAGGATATCGCCGTTGGGCACTTTGTTGCCAAAAAAGCAGAAGAACTGGACCTGGGTATTGTGCTACCTGCCTCTCACTGAACTGAGAACTTACCTAGAATCCGCCCGGGACACGATTAGTTATCATTGCGAGGCATGCACATGAATCCGTAAATTGACCAGTCTATGCCCAGCCGTAGGAAGATCCCGTAGCTCAGTTGGCAGAGCATCTGACTTTTAATCAGAGGGTCGCAGGTTCGAGCCCTGCCGGGATCACATCAGACTTACCCTTTGCCCGGGTGGCGGAATTGGTAGACGCGCCGTCTTGAGGGGGCGGTGCCCGCTAGGGCGTGCTGGTTCGATTCCAGTCCCGGGCACACAGTGGAACCCCTGATCTTTGTTTGCAAAGGTCAGGGGTTTTCCTTTTCCGGTAGTCGCGCACTGCCGTCTGATTAACCGGTAGCCGGACTCGGGTTAATAGCGGTCACCTCAATTCCCACGTGCCCGGCTACTATTGGTCCTCCATCGCAGAATTCAGAAAGTCGTTCAATGGCTTCACTTCCTTGAATACCTTTCCTGCGTACTTGTGAAAACCTGCAGTGGCGACCGTCTTGTCAGGCATTTTGTGATAAGCAACGAAGCTTTTGTGGCGCAGTAGATCGATATCCCGATGATCTCTTTCAAACCCTTTCGGCGCTGTCTTAAGCTGGTCGCCCTCCAACGCTCCAAAGTATTTTTTGAATGCTTTGCGTGCCAACACTTTTCTGAGCGGTTCGGCATCGTAGTCAATCTCGTCACGAATCGAACGCAACCATTCCTTCTCCGGGCCATACGCACCTCCCGCGAGGATACAGTTACCAGGCTGAATGTGGATGTAGTATCCTGCGTTGCGTCCATCCTGTCCCGCGGACGGCATGAGCCGCGCAGCGAGCGCTGTCTTGTACGGATCCTTGTTCTTGGAAAAGCGCACGTCCCGGTAAATTCGGAAAACTGCTTTTTTGGGATCAAGATTCAAGACAGCCTTGTCAAACTTCCCAATTTCCGACTGAAGGGCTCGTACAAACTCGACAAATTCGTCACGAGCCGATTCGTAGCGAGGCTTGTTATCATTAAACCAGTCGCGGTTATTGTTGGCCTTCAGTTCCTTGAGAAACTTGAGTGTCGCCCGTGAGATATGATCCATGTTATGACTGCTTGTTAGTACCTATTTCGATGCCACTTTCAGTGGCTATTTACTCCGCATAGACGGTGCCTTGTTTCATCACAAAACTCACTCGTGTTGCAGCTGACGCATCCGCTCGCGGGTCCTCTTGCACTGCGACGATATCAGCGTACTTTCCGGCCTCAAGTGAACCGAAATTGTCGTATTGATTGAGAAGGGTTGCTGCGTTAACGGTCGCGGTTTTCAGTGCTTCCATAAATGGCATGCCTGCTTCTACCATGTATCCGAATTCCAGCGCATTCAACCCATGCGGGAAAACGCCAGCGTCCGTTCCAAAGGCGATGGGTACGCCGCGACGAAACGCTTTGCCAAAAGTGCCCTGAATGACCGGTCCTACTTCCATTGCTTTCCGGGCGACAATGGGGATATAGTAATTTTCAATTCTTGCCGAGTCGGCAACACTTTTCCCAGCTGTAATTGTTGGAATCAGATAGGCACCCTTGTCGATCATCACGTCCATGGTTTCCTCACTCATGTACGTACCATGCTCGATTGATTTGACGCCATTGAGAACAGCTCGACGCATACCTTCATCTCCGTGAGCATGGGCGGTGACCTTCAGACCAAACGTGTCAGCTGTTTCAACAATCGCACGGATCTCCTCGTCGGTAAAGTGAGCTGACGTTCCGTCAGCCTGCCTCGAAAGAACCCCGGCAGTTGCTGTGATTTTAATCAGGTCGACACCCCTCTTCCTGGCTATTCGGACAGCGCGAACCGCCGAGTCAGTACCGTCAACCACGCCATCCGGTTCGGCAGGAACACCTACATATTTCTCCAGATAACCATTCGTACCATCAGCGTGACCACCGGTAATCGAGAGGCTCTTGCCCGCGACAAACATTCTCGGGCCCGGTACATCGCCGGCATTTATCGCATCTCGAAGGTCAATGTCGACAAGGTCTGTCCCGCCGACATCCCGCACAGATGTAAAACCGGCCATTAATGTCCTTTCGGCATAGGATGCTGCCATCAATGCACGTCGAGCCGGTGATGTCGTAAACTTGTCGATATATCCGGCCTTACGGCTCTGCCCCGACAGGTG
>JABDKO010000055.1 GCA_013002165.1 Rhodothermales bacterium
CGACTACACAATAAGAACTCGCACAATATTCGCCCCCAAAGCTGTTCAGATATGCATGGCCGATTGCACCGAACGTTTCCTAAAACCAACGGAGCAAACCGAGTTGCAGGAAAAAGCTGAGCCCAAAGATATTCGCATACTTTTCGTGTCGGCTAACCCGAGCAGTACGCAAAAGCTGGACCTGGCCGATGAGTTGCGCCAGTTCCAGCACAGCCTTCGCGGCCACAAAGTCAAGTTGTGGCTACTGCCCGCCGCCCAACCTGACGATCTCAGGATGGCTATCAAAAGCAAAAAGATCGACGTGGTTCATTTTAGTGGCCACGCGAAAGATAGTGGCATCCTGATGCGGGATGAGGAAGGCATAGAAGTAGAAGTGCCCAAGGATGAATTGGTCGAGCTATTCAAGGACAAGAACATCAAGCTCGTGGTTCTCAATGCTTGTGAGACTTCAGAGATCGCCGACGGCATCAAAGAAAGCGTTGAAACAGTTATCGGTACTACTGAGAAAGTCAAAGAACCCGTGGCGAGGAAGCTGTCGAAGAATTTCTACGCGGCGCTCGGCCAGGGAGAATCAATCGGAGCAGCCTACGCTGAGGCCTATGGCATTCTGGAAGCCGATGACGAACGCGTGCTCGCGAAAAACCCTAAGGCGAAAAAAAGAAATGTGTACATGGCTCACGGAAAGAGCAACGAAGAGCCATTGCTACCAGCAGATAAACCAAAAGATGCCGATGTCGAGCTAGAGGGCTCTGAGCCTTTTGACCGATATTACTATGCAGATTATCTAGACAAGCAGATCAGTTCATACCGACTCTATCGTAGGGCCAATCTGGTAGCCCTTTCGTTTCTGGTTGCAATTGGTTTCGCGTTCATCGTTTGGATGTGGGAAAGGGATATGGTGGCCGCGCTCGAGGCAGCGGAGCTGAAAGCATCAGTTCTGAGAGACGCTGGTTTCTTCACCGCCGCAGATGCTGCGCTCGATGGGGCTGGCGAGCAGGGATTTTGGTCCTGGGCGAAAGATCAGCTGAGTGCTCTGTTTACTGAATCCAGAGGGGAAACACCGTTACTCGATTGGCTGGCGGCGGTGGGACAGGCGATTCCTACTTTTATTGCAACGATGCAAGCGCGTTGGTGTGTCCACGGTACTGAGAAGATTCGTCAGCTCGTCGCGCTCAAAGAGTTGGTTAGAAACTCGGAGAACTTGACTCAAGACCTCCGAATCAGGCTGCACAAGATAATGGATCAATGCCTGAAAAACGAGGAAGGACCAAATATTCTATTTACATTTTTTGGTTCGATGTATGAGCGCTTGAATATCTTTTTTAGAAGATTGATCGGCAAATAAAACACCGGCAGTGAAACGAAAGAGGCCTCACAGAAATGTTCGTAGAAAGACGAAAAGATAATTACGACGAGCTGCAAATACTTGCCGGCGATGTACGTACCAGAAGGCGCCGGGCAAATTTTTGGACTACTGGATTGATTGCGACCACTATGGGTGCGACTGCTGCCTATGTCGCTACCACAAACAATCAAGTGGATTCATTAAAAAGCGAGAACACAACGCTTAAGATCGATCTTGGCAATGCCGAAAGAGAACGTGATTCGCTGAGAGTACAACGGGACGTCTATTTGCAATATACAAACCAATTTGGGGATATGTATCCTGAGCTGAAAATGGCCGATGCTGTAAGCAAGATTACAGTTGGTGGCCCTACAGGTTCTGTCGATTGGCCACCATTAACGATTTCCAATCTAGTCTGGTATGTAGATGGTTCGCGCCGCTTTCCGATGGCCGCAGGGGATGTTCTATGGATTCCCGAGGGATCGTTCTGGATTCGCCTTGAAATACCAGTAGAAAGGAGAGAAATAACAATCCATCACGGACCACAGCCTTCCATACCAAGCTTGCCAGGTGCCACCATTTCGAGTGCTGAAACTACCGTCGAAGGCCCGATCGATCTCAGTGGTGACAACTTCCATGAAATGGTTGTGCAGAGAGAGGGTTCAAATTGTGTGAAGTTGGAGTTGGAAGATACAAACCGAGATGGCTTTGGCAGTGAATACATAGATATGGTGGTCACATACTCAAACAAAGCTGCAGAGGAATGTGGCGATCAGTAGCCACAAATGACCGCCGAACTTAGATCTGGTGAGATGTTAAGGGGCATCAAGCGCGACAGTAGCAACCTCGATACCCGACTCAATGACTGCAGGTACTGACAATCCTGATGTTAACAATCCATTCAACGGTACCGTTGGAAGTATTAGCAGCAACCGCGCAAGGCACTCCGGGTGAGTGAAACCAGTTGAGTATGTGCCAATTGCTGCACCGATTGGATTTTTGTCGCCGCGTTCGGAGATAAACACACGAACGCTCTACTTAACTGATCACTAATTTTAGTACTTGCCAATGATATCGATAAACCAACCCCGGTTTTCGTAATTATCTATTCGCAACCTGTCGTTGAAATCGCTAAAGTTAAATCCCACGCCAACTTTCATGTAGTCATTGAGATTGTAATAACCTGCCAGCAATGCACCATGGCGATCATTGTCACCGTTGATATCAGATAGCCAGCGGTACTCCGCCAATCCATCCCAGTCATTGTTAATCCGATAACGCGCTCTAACACTTGCAAGCCTCAATCCGAATTCCTCCCACGGACCGGCATCACGCATGAGTCGCCTGTCGCCCTTGCGCACTGCGAGTTTTCCGGCAAGCTCCCAGCGAGAGGCGCGAAGATCATGAATGCCGTCACCAGAATCGAACCTGGCGGGCCTGAGATCGTAAATTCCCTCAACGGAAATCAGATGAGAACGTTCGTCGGGCCGAATAGTCGCCTGGCCTTCAGTAGGCAAGTCGTATAGAAAACTATACTTCGCAACAAGGTTGAACTGATCATGTACTACCGGGCGATAGGCGTGGCCAATATCAAACTCTACGAATCGTGCATCTCGACCACCGTTCAGCTCATCATCAGTCCAGGACAGGTTCAACTGACCAAGCCAACGCTTATCTTCGCCATCCTGTTTCGTAAAACTGTTACTCGATACATATTGGCGGCTATGCACAGCCACACCATCGTCTTCACGATACTCGACTCGTGATGCGAGTTTGAAATCCCCACTATCCCGGTACGCACCAAAAGACAGTGCACGACGGTCAAACTGCGAACCCTGAGTCTCGTTCTCACTAAATTGAAGTGCGGCGCTATAGCGCCAGTTTTCAGTCCCGTCGAAATTCAAGCCGAATACATGTGCAACATTGGCATACCGGTCATTTTTGCCGAACTGCGACTCTGCAAAAAGCGCGAGGTTGTTGCCAAATGACCTGCGTTGGCCAAGCGTTAGCAGGTTGCGTTCGCCAAAGGTCCGATCCGGGTCGACGGCATAACTGCCATAAAGTTCATGCCCGTCAGATAGCTCGTATTGGGAAGAAAACTGGCTGATTGCACCTGATCCGACGCCACCCGAAACATTGAAGTTCATGCCGCCTTTTGTGGCGATGTCGACGCCGGCAATCAGCGCGCTCCCTCGATCTCCATCGCTAACCTCAATATTGACAGCGAGTCCTTCGTCTACTTCTGTATTGATGCCAACGCTGATTAGATCATTCTCTTCGTAAACACCTTTATCGTCGGCTACGGTTTGTATAGAACTATAGACAGTCGTGTCCTCACCGATGAATTCGTTATCGTCAGTAACTTCGTACGCAACCCTCGCGCCGATCAACAGCGCTTCCCCATCCCCAACGGCGCCATTGAGACTTGAAACCGGCATGCCGGGTATCGATGTGAGTGACTCAACTTTCTCGTGCCGAACCTCCAGCCCGGCCTTCCAATTGTCGTCAAGCGTGTGATCAATCTGCACCTTCGTGACTCGTTCACGGGATAAATTCTCTCGCTCATAATCGGTGTGGCGGGCTGCAATCTCCATTTGGTCGCTTGCCTGGGCATGAACTTCAAATCCACGGTCGTTTACATTGACACCCTGGCCGAGGCGTCCGGTCGAGAACTCGGCATCACGAGTCTTCCACCATGCCTGAATGTCGCCTTGGAGCTTCTTGCCAATATCAAGGTTCAGCTTCCGACCGAACTCAGCGACGTCCGCAAGGTCAGCGCGAGCATCAATCGCAATTGCGTCGCCATCCAGTGCATCGCCGGGCACGGTTGGTGTTTGCGACTGGAACGTAAGACCGCCGTCAATCGACGCGAAATTAGCATCACTTTGACGCGAACGACTCCGGGCGAACTCTGCGCGCAAGTAGGTTTCATCGCCCTTCTTCAGGGTCAGATCAACGCCTTCCATATTGTAGTCCGTGCCATTCCTGCCGTCCGTCACAGCGGTGACGCCAATTCCTAAATTATTGGAGAGCCAGGTTCGGCCACGACCGCCGTACGTCAGCTCATCCGGGCTAAATGCAGCCGGCACGTACTCGTAATCTGCGAGCAGGAAGACCTCGTCCCCTTCGAGCGGCGCAGATCGAATAATTGAGTTGCCACGTTCATTGACGACCTGGGACAGAGGTCGCCGTAGAATGATCCGGCCCTGAAGGGCATCAATCTCGTAATCCCTGCCCTCAATGAGTACTTCGCGCTCCAGGACTTGATTGGTATCTCGTCGGCGCACCTCGACCCACACTTTCTCCGAACCCTGCACGATATCGATATCACGGAGATAGTAGAGCGAACCGCCAGTCGCCTTGAACGTGACGTGCGCAGCTACGCTCTGCGCTTCTGACCCGAATACGGTCAGCTCTCTTCTTGCATCGCCGAACTCTGTAGCGTTCTGGCTCTCATGTTCGAATCGCGCGCCATACAGGGATCGGTTGTACTGCATGAACTCCGTATCTGTCATGCCCGTGTTGTAGTTGCCCCATAACGCGGAATTCTTATCCCAGTCCACGCGAACATACATAGCACCCTGCGTATCAACATCGGTCGTTGTGGTTGAGTCATCTCCATAAACGGGGTAGTAACGATCGGGATCGAGTTGGCGAAATATCCGGCGAGGGTCCTTGCGCTGCAGGTTGTTTCCAAGGTTCTTCAGCTCGTCTTCTGTACTATCCAGTTGTGCCGTAATGAGATACTTGCCCTGAATCTTCCCTTTTGCGTACATGGCAACTCGACTATCCACGTATGTTGTGCCGTCGAAATGATCGTCCGCGGATAGTGGCTGTACATTTCCAGACAGATTGTTTTGACCAACGGTCAGATTGGCCAGAGCAACGATAAAGAATGTGTCGGCCTCAGCCGTAGCGATCAGCGGAGGAGGCGGCGGCGGTGAATCGAGCCTCGAAGATATACCTTCGTTCGAGATTCGCAGTGCCGACACCACAGAACTGTCAGTGTGATCGCGAAATGGCGTCACAACAATCTGCTGCTCATTATTTGCTGGAATGGCTGGCTGCACGTCGCCCGCAGCGGTAACGTAGATCACAGTCCCTTCATCGGTACTAATACGAATAGGGTATTCACCCGCGCGAACCTGAGTCGAGCTTCCAACTTGCACGACGTTTGTGCAAACACTTCCTGGAGGCACTTTTCTGTCAGGCTGCGCGACAACCGTTATTGCTCTTATCGGGCTCTCAGTACCCGTCTCTGATCGACCAGGTAGCGATTCAACCAGAATCTGTTCACAACCAAACAAACCACCGTCGACTCTGATCCCGTGTGCGTCCGCTGAAAAAACTCGCGGCGGCGTGGAATCGCTATTTTGCGATGACGTCATTTCGAAGGCATGGAGAACTGGCGGTCGATACTGTTCCAGAACAAAAGGCTTTTTATCTGTTTCGTCGGTTAAATTCTCTTCTCCTACAGGTACGTAAGATCTGTTGACACGGACACTTTTCTTGCTTTGATCCGTTAAGTCACTGATGCGAACGCGGCTTCCTTCAACCAGGATGTCCCGGTCGGCCAGATTATTCTGGCCCCATATTTCTGTCCGATCGTGAAGAACTGCTGCATCATCCGCACCAGCCCGGAGCTCGAGTTGTCGTGGAGCGGTCGAATCGACGTTGCATCGTGTGTCATCGAATGTGCTCGAATCGTTAGAGTCATCATCGAGCGGACAACCAGAGGCGCGCATGACGTATTCGATCTCGGTAAACGATGAAAGATTTTTTAGCGTATCGTTTCCGGATCCGTCGAAAATTATCGGCCTGTCAAAATGGTATTCCGAAAAACGAATGCTCTTAAGTAACTCTTTTTTGTCTCCATGCTCGGAAGTCCCGTAGACATCCAAGGCGTAACTTTCTATGTCAGCTTGGTAGTTCGTATACATTGCGAAGTGAATTGGCCTGTGCAGATTGCCGTCTTCGTTGACCAACGCTTCATTCAGTGCAAGCACATCCAGTCTCGGGTCAATGACGAATGGATCTGCCGTCGCCATTGCTTGCCTCGACCAGGTGCCAACAGACAATGATGGAACCATCTGCGTTGGTATCGGCTCGATACCGTCATTAGCGACTCGCAGCGCAGAGATAACCGAATTATCAGTATCGTCACGGAAAGGCGTGACAATAATGTGCTCAGCGTTTTCCGGATCGTCTTTGCGAATGACATCACCGGCGGCAGTTATCCATAACTTGCTCCCTTGATCCGTTGTGAGCTCGATTGGGTAGCGTCCGATCGTCACTGTCTCACTGACCATAAATTCGGAACCATTGGTGTCAGAACGATTGGGATTGGCACGTTGACTCTTAAAGTAGTCTCGACAGCTCGTGCCTCTATCTGAATTTGCAACTCCAGTTGCAAACACAGTCACTTCCGAATCGACTCTGAGATTGCCATTGGCTTGCCGGCCGGGAAGTACACCGGGGAGCGTTTCCGCCACGAGCGCGTTACAACCAAATTCGCCACCTGATACCAGAATACGGGTTGCTGTCGCAGTTTCGGCAACTATTTCCGGCTCGCCGCTGATTTGCTGCTGATCAAAGCAATTTTCATCACAAAATTCCGGAATGTAATTACTGAGTTGTATTGCAAAATTTACCTTAGACATCGTCGCTTGGGTAAGACGTATAACCTGTGGATTCTCGCTGATGAAAGCTGTCCCATCAGGTAAAGTGTGCGTATCGACTTTGATAATGAAATTTGCGCCTCGGTCAAATTGCTTAACGTCGACATCGGCAATGTGGTAGCGCCCCATGGCGTCGGTTTCCACAGTCAATCCACTAACGGTCGCGAGGCGGACTCCGGGTACACCCAATTCACCGGCTTTTTCGTCCTGCCATCCATCGCCATCAAGATCATTGAAGACCTTACCGATAACCGTTGTCTTCTCGAAGATCGGATCGCCAATTACCGTGACCTTCTCTGGCACTCGAATTGGCGGTATTTGCGGCGGCGTGACCGTAACAATGTTCGTGTGCTCTCCATTGGCGACACCGGTGCCGACCCGAGTTGTATACCGAATCAAAACTCTTTCATCCGGGCTCATGTTGAACGCCTCGAATTTAACCGGATCCACGCCTGTTGCCGCAATGGTTGCCGGAGGCAGATCGTCGTCTGTGAACAGACGTCCATCCGGACCTGATCGAATGAAGATGACCGGGCTTTCGGTAAACCTGAATCCGGAGGGTGGACTATCCGTGACAATGACGTCATCAACCGGATCTCCGGTCAGGTTAGATATCGTAACGTCGTAGCCAACGAGATCGCCGCGTGCCACTGTATTTCGATCCGCAACCTTGCTAACAGTAACGAGTGGGTTCATTACGGGTGTTGGTCGAACTGGTGGCCTCCTGATCAGCGCATGATCATCATCATCAACCTCAGTTCTCGTTAGTTCGCTGATAGCCGTGACCTTGGCTACGTTCATGAATGGACCGTCGTCGAGGCCCGGGTGGAACCGGACCATGAACGAGACCGTCGCTGACTCAGAACCAGACCCAATGAGCCCCAGGGTATTACCGTCACTCAGTAAAGCGATGTCCGACAAGCCGTTATAGGTCTTGCTTGGGGTCAGCGTCGATTCGACTGAGCCTTCTACCATTGGCCTTTTATCTGGATCCACGATCAGGCCAAAAATATTCAAGTTATCTTCGATTTGCAGCGTATGGAGCACCTCGTTACCGATATTGGTAACCGTAAGGGTGATCGGTGCAGAAAAGCTGCCATCTTCGTTATCGACGGAATCACCCGCCAACTTGATAATTTCTATCGCTGCCTTGTTAAGTGGTGGTGGTCGAATATATGCACTTCCCGAATCGCTGACAGCTGTACTCGATTCCTCGCTGACCGCCTTGGCATTCGCAACGTTCAGGAACTTGTCGACGTCATCACCCGGATAAAAACGTACCGTAAACTTCAATGTCGCTGATTCGTTGCCGGATCCGATGAGTCCCAGCGTATTGCCGTCACCCAGTAGGTCGATATTCTCGAGCCCGTTGTAGGTGTCGTTAAGGATTAGCGTCGTCAGGATAGGACCCTCAACCACCGGTCGACGAGCAGGATCGGTAATCGGCCCAAAGATATCCAGGTCATCGTCAATCTGCACTTTGTTGAGGACTTGATTACCGATGTTCGTCACTACCAACTCGATCGGCGCAGAAAAACTGCCATCGCCATTGTCGGTTGATGCTCCGGCTGTCTTGGTGATCTCAATAGCCGGTTCAGGCAAAGGCGGTCGGCGAATCAGCGCACTGTCATCATCACTGACAGCAGTACTCGTCGTTTCGCCAATAGCGGTGGCGGTGGCGGAGTTCTTGAAGGGGCCCTTTCTATCGCCCGGGTAGAATCGTACCGTAAACCTCAGCGTCGCCGATTCGGCGCCGGAGCCGATAAGTCCCAGCGAGTTGCCATCACCCAATAGGTCGATATTCTCGAGTCCGTTGTAGGTATCGTTCAAGTTCAGCGTCGAGAGGATTGGACCCTCAACCATCGGCCGCTGAGCCGTATCGGTAATCGGGCCAAAGATGTCAAGGTCGTCCGTAATTTGCAGATTATTGAGTACTTCACCGCCTCTATTGGTAACTGTGAGCGTGATATCTGAGGAAAAACTTCCGTCAGAATTAGCAATGGACGCACCCGCCGTCTTGGTGATTTCTATGTCAACTTCGCCCGGGGGGTCAGGGGGATCCACCACCGGATCGCGCGGGATCTCTGCGGCGTCATTGTCGCTGACCGTCACACCACCGCCATTCGCCGACGTGTTCGCGATGTTTAGAAACGGACCCTCTTCATCGCCCGGGTTAAAAAGAACCGTGAACGTGACCGTCTTGGTTTCGCCAACCGCAAGCACATTGAGCGGGTCTGACTCAGTCAGCAGATTGATGTCATTACTACCGTCATAGCCTGCTCGCAGCGACAGACCCGGAGCGCCGAGGCTATCCTCAACGATACCGAGGAACTCGCCACCGCCGAAGATCTCGAGGTTATCGTCGATCTGCAGATCGGTCAGGCCAACCTCACCGGTGTTCCTGACCGTCAACGTGATCGGCACCGAAAGATTGCCATCGCCTAGTTCGGTAACTGCACCGGCCGTCTTGATGATTTCTATGTCAACTTCGCCCGGGGGGTCAGGCGGATCAGCCGGCAACTCAATTGCCGCTCTGCCACCAATGTCGATACCAATTCCGGACTCTTTACCTTCCGTCCACGCGATGGCCCAATTCGTAAACGGCCCGGGCTCGCCGGCAGCATCGAATGTAACGCCAAACTGCAGGCTTGCTGAATGTCCGATGGCCAATGTGTCTGAGCCATCCAGCAACCGAACGTCATCAATGCCGTCGAACTCCGGGTTGAGTGTCAAATCACCCGAAAGTACTTCGACAGGACCGAATTCGACCAGATGACCGGACTCGAAAATGTCCAGATCGTCCTTCAACTGGAGCTTGATGATCTCCTCTTGCCCAACATTCGTAATATCGAGCCTTATAGGAACGGCGTAGGTGCCGTTTGCGTTCCTGACGACCTCGCCCGCCGTCTTGGTGAACTCGATTTGCGGGTGTAACGGCATCTTGATGTCCGCTCGCGCGCCGAAATCCAGCTCTTTTCCGGA
>JABDKO010000058.1 GCA_013002165.1 Rhodothermales bacterium
ACCTAACACACAACAATGGATGTAGAATCTCTTTCGGTGTCTCCAAAACTCAAGTCTGAGTTTGATGACGCGGAAACGGAAATCTTGCTATGGCCGCTGGTCAATAATGCATTGATTGCAGTAAATGCAGATGAAGTCACCTACGATGCGGCCCGGAACGCTCTAGCGTCCAGCAATGGCACCGCCACCCTTGTCAACTACCTGCAGAATGAGGGTAGTCGCATTAAGGGAATGGACTTTTCATTCAGGGCCCCGCTGCTCTGCCACCTCGCTGCTCTCGCAGTAGAGGACAATGGGTGCGATACCGTCTATGATCCGGAACAGACTATGTTTTTCATCGAGACGGATGATGCACAGTACGCGCTACCGGTAGTAAAGGATTACACTGTAGACTGGAAGTCTATTGCGGACGACATTGAACGCGACTACGAGGTTGTCTCTGATGAAGTATGGGCACTGGATCGACTTCTTGCGTTTGCCGAAATTGAAGTGGATGCCTACCGTCGTCAGGACGACGATATCTAAGCCTCGCGAATCATCCGACCGCTCCAGGCAGTGAGGCCGTAACCTCTCAACTTACCTGCTGCGCGCTCCGCTTCTGTGCGTTCCTGGAACAGGCCGTAGATGGCCGACCCGGATCCCGAAAGCGAAACATAGTCGGCGCCAACCACGGTTATGTAATCGAATATCTTGACCAACTCGGGCCTCTTCTCAAATGCGACCTCCTGAAAATCGTTGGCAAGAACGCCCTGCCAGTCCGTAAAGTGAATGCCCGTCACAATATCTGAGATTGATACACGATCCCGGTCTGACGGACCAACGGATTCGTACGCCTCTGCCGTAGATATTCCTTCACCGGCAGCTACGACCAGGACATGGGCTTCTGAAAACAAGGTGCCAGTATCCAGAGGAGTAAGAATTTCTCCTCTTCCGGTCGCGACTGCCGGTTCGGACGAAACGAAAAACGGGACATCTGATCCCACTTGAGCACCAAGGTGCCGGAGTTCATCATCCGACAGGTCTAGCTCCCAGAGTGCCCGAAGAGCTTTTAGCGTTGTGGCGGCATCACTCGACCCTCCCCCAAGACCCGCTGCGTATGGAATTGTTTTCTCAAGATGGATCTCGGCACCGCCAGCGTATCCAACAGTCTCGCGGAGCAGATTTGCAGCCCTGACAACCAGGTTCGATTCGTCAGCCGGCAGCGACCGATCACTGCACGTCAGAGAAATTGTGTCCGCACTTCCAAAACGCAATTCGTCATGCCAGGCGAGCGCGATCATGCACGTCTCAATGTCGTGATAGCCATCATCGCGCTTTCGAAGTACATGTAGCCCGAGATTTATTTTTGCCGGAGCACGGGCAGTCATGTCCGTCATTATCCCTTACAAATTGATTGCTGAACTGTTATGGAGTAATTTACAGTCAAGAAGGCAATTGTAAACAGCGGAGAACTGATAATCGAACAACGTTACTATTATCAGTAATTGATACTCATTTCTACTGGCGGTTTCCGCTGCTGCTATTTATGCGCATTCTGGTCCACGACTACGCAGGACATCCATTTCCTTTTGATCTGAGTCGCCAACTCGCTCAGCAGGGTCATGATGTATGCCATATGTTCTGCGCGAGCCTGCACACCGGACCGACCGGATCGTTCACACGGCGCCCGGATGATCTGCCAAACTTCAATCTGGCTCCGATCAAGCTCTCAGAACCCCTCGATAAGTTTTCGTTCGTCAAGCGATGGTTTCAAGAGAACGAATATGGGAAACTAGCTGCTAGAGCACTGTCGACCTTTCGACCGGACGTCATACTATCAGGTAACACGCCACTCGATGCACAGCGCCGGATCTGGGATGCGGCCGGTAAAGCAGGCGCAAGGAAGGTCTTCTGGGCCCAGGATTTAATCGGACTTGCAACCCACCGTATTTTGCGAAAGAAGATTCCAGTGCTGGGGTCACTCATCGGCACCGTTTACATTCGGCTGGAAAAAAAATTGCTGGTTCAGAGTGATCACGTTGTCGTCATCTCGGACGACTTCGTGCCAACATTAGTGGATTGGAAGGTGCCCACTGAGTCTATTACCGTAATCGAGAATTGGGCCCCGATCAACGAGCTGCCGGCTCATGACCGGATCAATCCCTGGTCGACGAGTCACGGTTACGACGACAAATTTGTGTTTATGTACACCGGAACCATGGGAATGAAACACAATCCCGAGCTGATTCTTGAACTGGCCCGGCACTTCGCGAATCGACCCGATATCCGAATTGTAGTCGCATCTGCCGGCCTCGGGGCACAGTGGTTGGAAGAGCAGGTTTCGGTTCGAAAGTTGGAGAATCTCGACATCATGGGCTTTCATCCATTCGCGGATCTTCCTGAAGCCCTTGCGTCGGCCGACGCACTGGTCGCCGTTCTTGAAGCCGATGCCGACGTGTATTCCGTTCCTTCCAAGGTACTGGCATATCTCTGTGCAGGGAGGCCGATCCTCCTCGCGGTTCCCGAAGCAAATCTCGCATCAAGAATCGTTTCCGACAATGAAGCGGGGCTTGCAAGCGAACCGTCAGATATTCAATCGTTCATTCGAAACTCCGAGATAATCTTCAACGACAAAGAGAAGCGATCGAGCTTTGGGACGAATGCACGACGGTATGCGGAGCAACATTTCGACATACGGCGTATTAGTCGAGCCTTCGAAGAAATATTTGCAAGCGCCCTACGCGAGGAAGGTAGTCGCGCTGACTTGAGAGCTACTCACAGTATTACGGAATTGACAGGATGAGAAAGCGAGCACTTATCACGGGCATCACAGGACAGGATGGCTCATATCTCGCTGAGTTCCTCCTTGACAAGGGATACACGGTTCATGGTATCAAAAGGCGTGCATCCTCCTTTAACACATCGCGCATTGACCACATCTACCAGGATCCGCACGAGCCGGATCAAAACCTGATTCTACACTATGGGGATCTCACGGACTCCACGAACCTGATCCGAATTATTCAGGATGTGCAACCGGACGAAATCTACAACCTCGGTGCCCAGAGCCACGTTGCAGTCTCGTTTGAAAGTCCTGAATACACAGCGAATGCCGACGCACTGGGTACGTTGAGATTACTGGAAGCGATCCGCATTCTGGGTCTTCAATCAACCACCCGATTTTACCAGGCTTCCACGTCGGAATTGTATGGCAAAGTACGTGAAACTCCACAAAACGAAGACACGCCGTTTTATCCGAGATCACCGTATGCAGTTGCCAAGCTCTATGCCCACTGGATAACAGTCAATTATCGTGAAGCTTACGGCATGTTCGCTTGCAACGGAATTCTCTTCAATCATGAAAGTCCCCGTCGTGGCGAAACGTTTGTAACGCGAAAAATTACTCGTGGTCTCGCGAATGTACTTTTCGGCATCGAGGAGTGTCTATACCTCGGCAACCTGGATGCGGAACGAGACTGGGGTCACGCGAGGGACTATGTTGAAATGCAGTGGATGATGCTTCAGCAGAAAGAACCGAACGATTATGTGATAGCCACGGGTCGCACAACGTCCGTAAGGAAATTTGTCGAACTGGCAGCAGCCGAAGTGGGAATTAGGATTAGATGGAAGGGATCGGGGCTTGATGAAGTCGGTATAGTTGCCTCGCTGGATAACGACTCACACGCGGTTACCGAGGGCCAGGAGATCGTTGCCATTGACCGGAAGTACTACCGTCCGACTGAAGTTCATTCACTGCTCGGCGATGCGACCAGGGCCAGAGAGGTACTTGGATGGCAAGCCGGAACAAGCCTGGAGGAGATGATCTCTGAAATGATGTCGCATGATATCGAGCAGGCAGCTCAGGTCGCGGTCCTGAAAAACCATGGCTTCAACGTGACTCCGGCATCCGAATAGTGACTGTGCTCTCCCCATCTGATCAAATTTTTGTTGCCGGACATAAAGGTATGGTCGGTTCCGCTATCGTTCGAAGGCTGCGGAAGAACAATCACGAGAATCTCGTTTTCGCAGAACGGAAGGACCTGGACTTGCGCGAACAAGACTCTGTTCGAGAGTTTCTTTCCGCGACCAAACCCGATCTCGTTATTATAGCGGCCGCGAAAGTAGGTGGAATCCTGGCAAACCGGGATGCTCCGGGAGACTTCATCCTGGAAAATCTTCTAATCCAGACAAACCTGATTGCCGAGTCGTTTCGGGCCGGTATCGAAAGACTTCTGTTTTTAGGTAGCTCATGCATCTACCCGAAATTCGCAAAACAGCCGATATCAGAAGATGAGCTACTAACAGGAATGCTTGAACCGACGAACGAGTCTTATGCAGTGGCAAAGATTGCAGGACTGAAACTGTGCGCTGCATTGTCCCAACAGTATGGCGTGGACTATCGATCTGTGATGCCAACAAATCTATATGGGCCCGGAGATAATTTCGATGCCGAAAAGAGTCATGTGATTCCCGGCCTCATTCGGCGGTTCCATGATGCTGTCCAGCAGGGAGATGACAACGTTGTCGTGTGGGGTTCTGGAAATCCCAGACGTGAGTTCTTGTATGTGGATGATATGGCTGATGCGTCTTTCCATGTTCTTCAGACAGAAAAGGATTCGTTTGATTCCGCTGCCGGCATCAACCGCTTCGTAAATGTCGGCTCAGGAGTCGACCACAGCATTCGTGAGCTCGCCGACCTGATTGCAAAAACTACCGGCTTTGACGGCAAGATCACCTGGGATACATCGAAGCCTGATGGCACACCCCGTAAACTCCTCGATGTCAGCCGGCTTGAGAGTCTTGAATGGAGTCACAGCACCGGATTGGAGGAAGGTCTATCCCGGACCTACAGCTGGTACACCCAGGAAATGCCGACCTCCGTGCAGGCAAACTCGAATTGATTAATCACTGCACGAGCCGTACCTTTTTGCCCTCATCAAATCGACAAATCGCCTTCAACGGACAGTTATAGCCAAACTGATACAATTCCCAGGTCCTTTTGGGACAATTTTTCGCAACTGCATCATTGAAGGGCAGATTATTGATGGGTAATTATTCGCGCCTTCTGGCGACCGTAATTCTTCTTGTATCGATTGGCAGCCAGGATATCGTCGGGCAGGACCTCAGTCTACAACGACCTTCTTTCAGCCAGCTGACGGGCGATAACGCTTTATCGAGCCTCGGCAAGCGCTTCGGACTGACGCCGGGCGCGGTCGCATTACCACTTATTCTCGAAGGCGCAGTAAACCCGTCCGAATACGTCGTTGGACCCGGCGATCAGTTCCTCGTTAGCATGGGCGGGATGATCACTGAACAATTACCTGTGATTGTTGCAGTCGATGGACAGCTTACGATACCTGACATCTACGACGGGATAGTAGCCGGGCGTTTACTTCATGACGTACAGACCGAAGTCATGGCGGCTCTCCGTGACAACTTCCGAAACGTTGATGTGGGATTTAGCCTGACGGCACCGAGAAGTTTTTACATCCACGTAACCGGATCTGTCCCTGAACCGGGTCGCTTTGTGGCGAACGCCGTTTCACGACTTGACGATGCACTGCAACTTGCGTTTGCAAGAAAAGCATTTGACCTTGAACGACTGAGGGGTGGTGGTGCCAACCTTGATCCAGATGAATTCGCACGGATGATCCCGTCCACCACGTCCGAGAGGCCTCTGATTAGCCAGTCGTATCGACCATCGCTGAGAGCGGTGACCATCACCCGAGCCAATGGTTCGGTTCTCTCAGTCGATCTAATGAAATACTATTCAATCGGCGACGTCGCCGAAAATCCGTTCGTTCAGGACGGCGACATTGTTCGAGTTCCTCCGTATCACGTCATGGACGCGGTAAATGTTGTCGGTGACATTCCGTACCCTGGCGCATATCCATTCCGCACCGGCGATAGACTCTCGGACTTGCTCGAGATTGCTTCCGGATCCACAGATATTTCCGGGATTGGTGAAGTTCGAGTAACGGAACGGCATAGCGACGGGACTGCCACATCTTTCTCTTTACACACTGCCGACATTCAGACTGACGGCCCGAACGACAGATCGATATCCGCCGGCGCCCTTATTAATGTTTCGGCGATGGTTCAAGAGACGGCCGCTGTCTATGGCACAGTAGAGTTTCCGGGTACATACCCGATCAAAGCAAATGGCACGACGCTCAAAGAGTTGATCGAAATGGCAGGTGGATTGACGGAAGATGCCAATCTGGAAGCAGCCTACGTGGAGCGTCGGCGTTCCGATCTATTGAAAAGTGACGGGCGCCAGAGTGACCTCGATTTCTTCGGTAGAACATACCTTGCCATTGAGCGCAGACGAAACCGTGTAGCAGTTGACGTGCAACGGAATATGAGTGGAGAGGAAACGTTCCTCATGAGAGGTGGTGACACCGTTATCTTCCCTCCTGGCGAAGAGTCAGTCTTTGTAACCGGAAACGTTGCACAGGGCGGCTATGTCCCTTATGTCGAGGGTGAGACTGCACAATACTACATTGATCAAGCCGGAGGAGCAGGTCCCGAAACTACCGGCGTATACATCTTTGAGCTTAGCACCGGGCAGTACCGTGAGGGTGGCGGTACAATTGTAAAGGAAGGTGATACCATTTTTGTAAACAGGGTTCCGATTACCGACTCCCCGGAATTGCAATCGTTGTTGATTACGGCAGAGACATCCAGACGACAGATAAAGCTCGCGACGGTTCAGACAGTCATCACGGGTATTTCTGCGATTGCTGCTGTTGTTACCACAGTCGTGGCGATTACGAGGTAGTATGGAGACAAACGCAAAGAAAAAAGAGCTTTGGGTTGGTGACTCGGAGCGGCAGCAGGATTCGTTGACAGAGAGCGTGTGGACCCTCGTTCAGACACTCGTCAAATGGCGAAAAATGATTGTGATCACGACAACCGTTACTGCCATCGGTGCAATTGTTGTTTCGTTGTTGTTACCAAAGTGGTATCAGGGAACAGCAAAAGTTCTCTTACCCGAATCGGGTGGAAGTGGCTTGTTAACATCTATGTTGGATGAGCTCGGCCCCGCAGCAGCGGCCTTTATGGGTAGCAGTGGTGGCGATTATGTTCGCTATCGCGCCATTCTCAACAGCTCGACGGTGATGAGGTCAGTGATTGATGAGTTTAACTTGAGAAGCGTATACGATATCGAAGATGAACCGATGGACGACGTGATCGAAGCGCTTAGAGAGAATGTCGAATTCGTGGTCGACGATGAGTTCCAATTCATGGCGGTCGAAGTCCTTGACCGAGACCCGACAAGCGCAGCAGCCATGGCGAATTTTTTTGTTGCGGAACTGAACCGACGAAATGCAGAGCTTCTTTCGCAAGATGCGGCCTCCTACAAGGCATACCTTCAGATTTCTTTAAGAGAAACCGAGGCTAACCTTGATTCAGCGCGCACCGCGTTGCAGGTATTCCAGGAAACTAATGGCATCATTGATTTACCTATGCAAGCGGAAGCAATGATGACGAACCTGGCAGAGATACGAGCCTCGGTTTTTGAGTCTGAGATTCGCGCTGAAGTGCTAGCTCAACAATATGGCACAGACAATGCCCAGGCGCGTGTGGCCATGGACGGAGCAGCCGCAGCAAATCGAAAGTACGCACAGTTCCTTGAGGGAAGTGACAAACTGTTACCGGTCGCTCAGGACAGCTTGCCTGCAATCGGTAAGGAGTATGCACAACTTGTTCAAGAAGTACTAATTCAGGGCAAAATTCTCGAATACGTCAGGCCGCTGTTCGAACAAGCCAGACTGGACGAACAGCGCGAAAAAACGGCGGTACTGGTTTTAGATCCGGCCACGGTCCCCTTTTATAAGACGAAGCCTCAGCGATCGATTATTGTTATTGTGGCAACCATGTCAGGATTCATACTCGCTGTTCTTTTTGCACTTGCGTTCGAGTGGTACCGGCGCAATAGACGTCAAATCGAGGCACGTCTTTCGCAGTTTGATGCTTGAGATTCCTCATCCTCGCCACCTGTCAAACACGTGGATCATTGTCATCGCTCTCGCGATAAGTGCGATTCCACTTGTTCTGGTTTCCATTCTACCACCCCTCTTCGTCCTTGCCATTCCTGTCCTCGGAATCGGCGCGTTGTTTTTTTGGCTGATACGGCGAGATGACCTGCTCGTTCTTTGCGCCGTGCTTCTTGCCTTTGCACCTGTCAGCGGGTACGAAGCTGGATTTCAGCTGTCCGAGATTGTATACGGGCTGGGATATTTGTCGTATCTGTCGTTCTGGCTTTTGAGAGAAGTCCTCAAACGCAGGTATCAAACTGATTTGGTGGACAAGACGATGTTCATTTTTCTCGTCTGGGTGACTGTCCTTTTCCCATTGACATTTGTATTTGACGGCAACCCCAAGAGCGCTATTTCCGAATGGCTGTCGATCAGCATGCTTGCATTCTTTTTTCCAGTGCGGCATCTTGTCCGGACCGATAATAGAGGCTTGTTCTATGTGACCGTCTGCTCACTTTGTGTGTGCGTTTGGATTGCTGCCCGCAACTTCATTGAGTATCAAACCGGGCTATCGAATGCCGAATACATCTGGCAGATAGCTTCTTCAAGAGTCCCGACTAACGAACATGTTTTGATGGCGGGTGCCATATGTTCGGTCGTGCTTCTGATGTCATCTCGTCAGAGACGAATGCAACTTTTGTTGCTACCGGTTACACTACTACTAATCGGTGGAGTAATCATTGGTCAAAGTCGAGCAGTCTGGGTTTCTCTGGCGCTTGGGTTTTTTATTGCCTTCCTCGTATCAGCGCCCGCGATCCGTCGGCGCTTCTTTGTCTACGCTGGCCTTGCCGGTTCAGCGTTGTTCGTGGTTGGTCTGATTCTCCTCGATGATATCGGCGCCATCGTACGAATCGGGCTGAGTGATCGACTGGGAAGTCTATCCAGCGCAGTTTCAAGCGATATCTCCCTGATCAACAGATTTATAGAAACCAGAGCGGTCTGGGACAAGGTTATAGACAACCCGATCGTGGGCTATGGTTTTGGAGTTCCGTATCGCTACTACAGTATCGTGTACGAGCTGTCCTGGTCAACTTCGTTCGTCCACAACACTTTCGTCGGACTGCTTTATAAGCATGGCCTAATAGGCTTTGTTCTGGTTGCGACATTTACCTTTACTTCAATATCCAAGTGTATCTCCCTTCTGAAGCAGAAATCTCCTGGTCCGCAGATTTGTGCTGTTGTTGTGATTTCCATCCTGGTGGCCCTGTTTCTCGCGTCGACAACCAACAACATGCTCGCGAAGTCTGATACAACACTGGCTCTTGCAATCCTTCTGGGAGTGGCGTGCGGTACCCACGACAAGGCAACTGCGAAGACACCTTCCTTCTTAGAATGAAAAGGAATTTGTTGAGCAATATGTCGTGGCTTGCGGTTGCAAACATACTTACGAAGCCTATCTGGTTCGTATTTATCACCGCAATCTGTATGCGTCAACTCGGAGTCGCAGAGTATGGAGTTATGACCGTTGCTCTCGCTTTGGGAATGACGGTGACCGGATTGACCGACCTTGGAGCCACGCGTTATTCCGTCCGTGAAATAGCCAAAGACAGATCTCTCGCACCATCAATTGCGGCAAATTTCATCAGTGCCAAAATTGTACTCCTCTTCTTTGCTCTAGTTGTGTCGGTAATCACGGGAATGGCAATTGGCCTTGGGCCCAGTGCGCTACCGGGGCTTCTGGCAGCAACCGCTTACGCAATGGGCATGCAGTTGCTCAACTACTGCAGAGGTTTTTACCAGGCATTTGCTAACCTGAAACTCGAAGCTATTTCACTTCTTTCAGAGAAGATCACCGTGATCGCCCTCGGACTGACTGGTTTGTTCCTCTTTCGCTCAGCAGAAGCAACATTGTCAGCAATGGCGATCGGGATGGTCTTATGTGTTCTCACAAACATTGTATGGGTAAATCGGAATCTATTCAGGATATCTTTGGCGAGTGCGTCTCTGTCCTTCTTCAAAGGCAAAATTCCGGCTCTTGCAAGCCTTGGCCTTCTCGGTTTCCTTGGGATCGCCTACCTGAGAGTAGATTTGGTAATGCTGGAGGCGATGAAGGGATCGCTTGCTTCGGGTCAGTATGGAGCTGCCTTCCGAATACTTGAAGCCATGCTAGTTGTCCCGGCTATTGTATCGATTGCAGCGACATATCCCCGCCTCTCCAGTCACGTCGGACGAAATGAACAAAGTGAGTTTTCAAAACTTGTAAAGGTTGTGACGGCTGGCATTTTCCTTGTCGGATTGTCGTCAGCAATCGTAGTTCATCTGTTCGCAGAAAGAATCGTTGTACTTATCGATCCAAATCCGTTGTTCGAACCGACCGGCCAAAGTCTCAAAATCCTGGTCGCTACCTTCCCGCTGATGTGCATAAACAGCGTGCTTCATTCAGCGATGCTCGCCCTGTCAAAGGAACGGATAATGCTCGTCGTTCTAATTATTGGTTTATCTACGAATGTCGCGTTGAACTTATTATGGATCCCCGCCAGCGGAATCTTTGGTGCTTCGTGGGCAACAGTAGTCGCCGAGGTCGTCGTGTTGGCCGTCCTTACGTTGACATATCTGGCTACGGATAAGTCTACCTTCAGTGAACAATTCCAAAACTGACTATATTCTTGGACCACGTTGAATAGTGATGGCCGACCAGTCTCCCCATATTCTCTACTTTGCACGAATGGTCCCGGCCTATCGGCTACCAGTATTGAATCGACTGAACGAGGCCCTTGACGGGAGGCTCGTCGTGTGTTCCGGTGAACCCCCAGGCAAGTCGTCAATTCTTCAGGCAACGGACCAGCAGCCAGTTGATTATGAGCATATTCCCCTTGCAAACCACTGGCTCCATGGTGAGTCCATACACTTCCAAAACTACTCGAGTGTGTTCAGGAAGTATCCCAGGCCAGCTGTAGTACTCGCAGAAGAATCACCGAGATCAGTATCACTTCCATTTCTTCTTCGAAAAGCCAGAAAGGTGGGTGCCGGAAGAGTTTTGTGGGGGATTTTCTATTCCTTTCATCGACCATTTAGTGCATCGCACCCACTACAGAAGTACCGTCTGCGAATGGCAAATTCAGTTGAGGCCTGCGCCTGCTACACGAAAGGGGTCCGAGACATTCTTCACGATCATGTCGACAACGACAAACTTTTCGTGGCACAAAACACCATGGAGACGGACATCCTGTTTAAACAACGATCGATCCTGGAATCGGAGGGCATAATAAATGTCAGAAAGCGCCTCGGAATCGATGAGTCACACAAGGTCCTTATTTTTATAGGCCAACTCGTTCCCCGGAAAGGAACGAGGGAAGTGATTGATCTCTTCGAAACGATTCGTCGGTCGCAACCTGCTACGCTGCTCGTTATGCGGGCGGGACCTGAACGTGAAAACATGGAAGAATACGCCCGGGAACTGGGTGTTTCAGGTGTCAAATTCCTTGGACCGATCTCGCGCCTTGAAGATTCATCACCCTATATTTTCGCTTCAGATGTCGTTGTCATTCCAGGTTACGTCGGGCTCGTTGTAAACCACTCATTGTGTCTTGGCGTGCCGATCGTTACTCAAAAGGCGCCGGCCAATATACCGTATCATGCCCCGGAGGTTGAGTCAATTGTCGATGGCATGAATGGATTTATTACCGAGCGATCACCAGACGCGCTCCTTGAAGGAGTCCAGAAAGTCTTGCAGGAACGAGATCTCTTCTCCCGGCGATCAATTGCATATGCCGAGAAGCATATTACTATCCAGGTGATGATCAATGGCCTGGTAGATGCGATAAGCTGGGCCGAAAATCAGTCATCCGCAACCAGATAAACTCAATGTCGAGTGTCGTAGACAGAATCCGGAATATTGCAAAAGACGGAATGCTTCTAGATCGCATGTTCTGGAAAGCTTCCGTTACGTGGAAACCATTCTCAGTGACATCTTTCAAAATCGTAAGCGCTCTGACAAAACACGAAGCAGAATTCACGACAATAATTGACGGCGGTGCCAACATTGGACAGTTTGCAAGAGCCGTCGTCGAGTTGTACCCCACTGCCCGAGTGTTTTGCTTTGAACCGCTCGAGGATATTGCTACTGAGCTCAAACTCAATTTGCGAGATTGCCAACGTGTCACTGTTGTTCAAGCAGCCCTGGCAAGTACAAACAAATCACTGCCCTTTTTTCGCAACTTGTACCACCAGGCATCTTCTGCGCTGGAAATAAAACCAGAGGCATCGCAGCTTCACGAGAAGGTGTCGGAGTCGACAACAAAGATTCATGTCAATGCAGTCTCACTGGATGAGTATTTCTCAAACAACGAAATTGTTGGTCCTACCCTGCTGAAACTGGATCTCCAGGGATACGAGCTTCAGGCGCTGCACGGTGCTACCAGAATCTTGCCGCAGGTAGACTTCGTTCTTGTCGAAGTCGCTGTACAGCAGTCGTACGAAGGCGAACCTGAAAAGGGTATGATCGAAAGTTTTATGCTCGATCAAGGATTTGAGCAAATCGACATCCTCAACAGCCTGGTCGACGGCGACGGTAATATCACTCAGGTGGACGTTCTCTTCAAGAAGTGTGGACACCATGATGCCTGATACGAATGTCGTCGTCGTTGGTCGGATTCCTCCTCCTGTTGATGGACAGTCGCTACTTACCGGGCGTTTAGTGCAAATTCTTGGTAGTGCATTTGATACAACGGTCGTAAATACCAATACGAACAAAAGAAAACTGTCAAAGGTCAGGCATTACCATCAGATCGGTCTTGAGATAGAATCTGCTGTTCGGGAAGTACATGATCCCGTTGTTGTCTGGCCAAGCATTTCCCCGCACCCCATTAGTCACTTCCGGGATATGTCTACTGTAATAAAGAGGTGTGGTTCTAGCCCTATAATTGCTGTGATTCACTGGGGCAACTTCGACAGGCTTTTTTTATCCCCAATCACAAAAATAACGGCATCGAAAATCGTCGAAAGAGTTTCCAGATTTGTCTTTAACGATTCTCTTCTCGCGGAAGCTTGTCGGCCGTGGATCCCGGACCACAAGATTGCGACGATTAATAATCCACTCGACCCTGAGGTCGTAAGTTCGAGAGATGATGTCCTGAGCAGGATTAGTCAGGGCCCGTCGAACCCGTTTCGTATTCTCTACCTGAGCAACATGATTCGAACGAAGGGATATCTCGATGTCCTTGCGGCTACGCACCTACTCGCTGCTTCAGGCAAAAACATTGTTGCTGATTTTGTTGGCGCATGGCACGAGAATCGCGCAGCGTTTGACAGCATGGTTGTGGACAATAGATTAGATAATTCCGTAGTCCATCATGGACTAGTTAAGGACAGGAACACAATACGTGGTCTGTTGCTTGCAGCCGATGCCTTTGTACTGCCGACCTACTACCCGACCGAGGCACAACCGTCGGCTCTAATCGAAGCCCTGGCAGCAGGTACGCCGGTAATTACTTCTGACCAGGGTGGAATTACCGAAATGGTCATCTCTGGCCGTGATGCTATATTCGTCCCGGCGAAAAGGCCCGACAAGATTGTAGATGCCATTGTCGAGCTGATGAATCCTGACGTATGGACCAGATTTGCAACCAATGCCCGAGAGCG